>NZ_SCNC01000013.1:0-122588 GCF_005503635.1 Chryseobacterium sp. 2VB | reverse complement strand
TTTGCTTCGCAAAGTGAATGGTGAATGCTTGCAGCATAAAAAAATTGACAAGCGAAGCGGATTGACGATTGACTATTCACCAATCAATAGTGAATCTTTGCTTCGCAAAGTGAATGGTGAATGCTTGCAGCATAAAAAAATTGACAAGCGAAGCGGATTGACGATTGACTATTCACCAATCAATAGTGAATCTTTGCTTCGCAAAGTGAATGGTGAATGCTTGCAGCATAAAAAAATTGACAAGCGAAGCGGATTGACGATTGACTATTCACCAATCAATAGTGAATTTTTGCTTCGCAAAGTGAATGGTGAATGCTTGCAGCATAAAAAAATTGACAAGCGAAACGGATTGACGATTGACTATTCACCAATCAATAGTGAATCTTTGCTTCGCAAAGTGAATGGTGAATGCTTGCAGCATAAAACAATTGACAAGCGAAGCGGATTGACGATTGACTATTCACGAATCAATAGTGAACTTTTGCTTCGCAAAGTGAATGGTGAATGCTTGCAGCATAAAACAATTGACAAGCGAAACGGATTGACGATTGACTATTCACGAATCAATAGTGAACTTTTGCTTCGCAAAGTGAATGGTGAATGCTTGCAGCATAAAACAATTGACAAGCGAAACGGATTGACGCTTGACTATTCACCAATCAATAGTGAATCTTTGCTTCGCAAAGTGAATGGTGAATGCTTGCAGTATAAAAAAATTGACAAGCGAAGCGAATTCACCATTGACAATTGACATAAAAAAAGCCTCCATACAATAATGTATGAGGCTTTTTTTATCGCTTTTTCTTTTATTAACGATCGTTGTTGGATGTTTCTTCTCCGATGTTCCAGGTAAGACCGAAACGAAGCGTGTTATCCAAAGCACTGTTGATTTTAGACATGTTGATCAGGTAAGAAAGGTCAAGTCCGAAAGAACGGTATCTTAGTCCAACCCCTGCAGTTGCAAACTGTCTTGCTCCCTGCTCTTCACTTTCATGGAAGTAACCTCCTCTTACAGAAAATGCATTGTCATAGGAGTATTCCAAAGCACCACTGTACATGATACTGTTTTTATTTTTGAAAGATTTTCCGATACCAGCCATTGGCCCTACATTAGGAATCTGATAAATAGGCTGTCTTGTATTCGGGTCAATTCCTGCATACTCAGATCCCGGAACCAATAGTTTTGAACCTTCCACAGAAATTCCCACTCTGTTCATATCATCCAGGTACATGTCATATCCAACCCCTAATCTTGCCATGGTAGGAAGATAAGATCTTGATTCTTCATTCCCTGTATAATCCAGTTTCGGACCTAAGTTCTGAATAGCCAAACCTGCATTGATCTTACCATCATATCCGCCAATACTGGAGAATCTTGGAGAGGTATAGTATCCTGAAACGTCTACTGCAAAACTGTTCGCAGCCTTAAGTGTTGTATCTGTGTTGAATCCTCCGGCTAAGTCTGAACGGATAAATCTACCGGTAACAGCTCCGGAGAATGAATCAGAAAGTTTCAAAGCGTAGGCAACGTCAATGGAGAATTCGTTTGGTTTTGATGTACCCATAGAAGCGATTTCCGTACCCACCAGTTGAGTCAGGTCTACCTGTCCCATATTGAAATAATAGATACTCGCGGAAATTGTAGATCTTTCTTCCTGCCCCAAAAACTTATGGAACGAGGCATATAATAAGAATACATCATTGGTAAGTTTTCCCATGTAAGGCGTATAGTTAAGACCTACGGAAGAACTTGTCCTGCTGAAAGGGTATTTAGCCGCATTCCAGAATTGTGAAAATGCATCCGGAGAGGTTACCACCCCCTGATCTCCCATACCTCCCGATCTTGCATCAGGTGCAATTCTTAAGAAAGGAGCTCCGGTAAGAACTGGGTTTACTTTACCTAAATCTTGCGAATAGCCTAAAAAACCAGCACTCAAACCAAATCCTAATAGCAGTTTAGTAGTTAAATTCATATGTTGTCTTTTATATATTATCAGTTTTTTATTAATATTATTGTCTATTGTTCTGTTTTATTATTTCAAAAGTACCATTTTTTCTACAGCTGTAGCACTTCCTTTGCATTTTTCTTGATTTTGACTTTTTGCAAATATCTTAAAAATATACGTACCTTTTGCTACAGTAGCTCCAAAATCATCTCTTCCGTCCCATTCTATCGCCTGACGAGGGGTTCTGAAGCCCTGTAGGAACGGTTCTGCAACCACCGGCTGCGACAAAGTTCTTACCAATCTTCCTGTTATTGTATAAATTTGTACGTTCACATCCAGAATATCATCACAATTGTGTTCAAACTGAATATAGGTTTTGTTGGTAAATGGATTGGGCCAGTTCAGCGGACGGTTTATTGTCAGATGCTGGTCGGATTCATCTTTAACTTCAAAATTTAACGTAGCAGTTGTAGAATTATTGTTTATATCCCAAACTTTAAATGTTAATTGATGCTGTCCTATTGCAAGATTTCTGAAAGGGTAGGTTACATTTCCTTTCTGGTATTCAGCAAGACTAGGATTTAAACATCCGTTTCCTTCTCCCGGAGCATAAAAATCATTTAAAACAACAGTATTGATAATCTGCCCGTCAAGATATACTGTAATATCATGCCCTACACCGGATCCTGTTGAATTAATTCCTGTATCATCGGTAAGACAGGCAAGAAGCATTGGATTCTGATTGGTAATTCCACCATCTGCAAAGTTGGTGTTGTTCATATACAGTTTTACTTTTGGAGGCTGATTATCATTGATTCCGTTTGGATTAATATCGCCTACCTGTACAGCCTGATTGTTGAAAACATCCGTTGACTTATTATCTGCATAGGCTAGTATTCTTCCCTGGCCTACAGCATAGTTAATGTCTTTAGGTACATAGAATTCAGCAGTGAAAACCCCATTTACAGCAGTTCCTGCAGATTTTACAATAGCACTTCCTTCCTCAGTATACTCTAACACCGGAGATAAAACGCCACTGTTATTTAATGTTTTTTTATTTAATCTCTTATCAAAAATATTGATGCTGACCTTTCCGTTGAAGGTATTGTTCAGTGTTCCGTTTGGATTATTGATGTGTCCTTTGATTTTTACAAAATCCAGCCCTCTGATCAGTCCCGGAACAGGTGTTTCAATATTATCAATAACCAGGAGTCTTTGTGGTCTGCTTAATTTCATGGCAGGATCACCCAGTAAGTTTACTTTTAAGTGGTTACTGTTTGGTCCTTTTTGTTTTTTAGCAATTAAGTGGGCATTCCCCAGCGTATTAAAGTCGTCATTGGTTAACTTAAAAATATTCTGAGTAAAGGTATTGGTAAAATCACGTCCATAATCAACCCCGATAGCACGGCTGGAAGTAATCATGGTAGAAACACCTCCCTGTTTCATCTTAATAAACTGTTCTCCTACAGAGTTGGTTGAAGGTTCGTCCCATAATGTGAATTCACAAGTGATGGTAGATACAAACGGGAATCTGCTGTATACATTAGAGAAATTGTTGGCATTCTGAACTTCTGTGCTGGTAAGTACTCTTTCCTGTGCCCAGCCATTGATTCCTCCGTGTCCGAAATAAAACAGATATAAGCTGTTTCCGATAGCATTGGAAATGGCCTGGTTTACCTGCGGATATCTTCGTCCTCCGGAAGTACTCTGGGCGGTAAAGGCATCCATGTATAATTTTTTAACATTATACTCTTTAAGTTCCTGCTGGCCAGGCTGTTCAAATATGCCGGCAAGGGAGTTGTTCATGACATTGTGGAAAGGGCTTCCCCCTTCGTTGTTATCATCCACTACAAAGTCAAGTCGCATACGCCAGTCTCCAAACGGGCTCGACTGTCCCTGAAGGGAATTATAGTAAGCCAGTGTTTTATTGATCATATCTCCGGCTTCACTGGCATTGGCTGCCGGAATTCTGCCAACCGGAAGATCCGGAAGGTTGTTTTCAATTAATAATGTATTCTGCGGCTTGGTCATTACGATATAATCATCCGTCACAAAAGAGGATACATAATCGGAAGACTGCTCACTCTGATAGCTGGCAACAACATTTGAATTATTCGGAACTCTGTTTTTATAATCGTATGAAGCATCCCCAAGGATAAACACATATTGAAGTCTTCCCAGTGGAGTATTGAGTTTACTTACGAAATCTCTTATCGCGGTAAGATCTTTGCTTCCGCTGCCATATTCCTCGTAGATTTTATTGATGTCAACAATTTCTACCTTATAGTTATTCTTGGTTTGATGGTAGTTGGCAATTCTCTGAGCCTGGCCCATCATTTCAGGAACGGTAAGGATCAGATAATCTACGTTTTGTATTGCGGAAAGATTCTGATTCGAGATTCTTCCCACAAACTGTGGACTAAAAGCCGCATCAGCGCGGAAAGCTACAAACTCATTGTTGAAATTCTGATCAGCAGCCGTGTACGCAAAGCTGAAGGAACCGGCTCCTGCCTTATTCACTCTTCTATTAGCGTTTGTAATATCCGTTACATCCCATACCTGTTCTATAGTAGCAGCATTACTGATACTGAAACCATAGTCTGTATTGCTTCCACTTACAATTGAGTAATCCCTGAAGTTCATTTGTGAACCATTGAATGCAAGGTTTTCCTTATACTGAACCTCTACATAATCAAAATAGAAAGTTCCATTCGGATTCTTGGAGATATCAGGATTATAAACCAGTGTAAACTGATTTCCGGTAAGATTGGTTAGTGTTCCGGTATAAGTTACCGGATAGAAAGTATACTGATACGAAGAGGTGTCTGTAGGAATTACCTGCAGCGGGTGCGGATTTAAATTGTTGATTTTAAAATCTATCGAATTCTGCTGGGAATTGTACGCTACCACCTGGGTTCTGTATCGTATTACATCATTCGCCTGTATCGGGGAATTGGTAGTAAATGTTACAGTTTTTTCATTGGTGAAAGGAGTATCTTCTACCCATGTTCTTCCTACTTTTAACAGGTTTTTCTGATCCTTGTTGATCACCTGGTAACTGTCATACCTTGTAATCAGCTGGGCTGGAAGGTTTCCGTCTACAGTCGCAACCCTTTTTCCCGCACCTTTATCAAAGTTGATATAATAATAGGAGAAATCCTCATAGATGTTTTTGACATTATTGCTTCTTTCACTGAACCGGGTATCGTGTCTTTTAAAACCGTTCCCGTTGGAAGTATCATAAAGGTTGTATCCGTCGGGACCCTGTGCATAGAAAAGAGCGTAGTCATTGTCATTCCATACCCCGTCATCTTCACCTACCACCTGAATGGCATTTTCCTGTAAAGCACCGTATCTCGGATCCTGGTTGTATTCGGGAAGCATGATTCCCCCGTTTCCATAAATTCTGAAATTTTTAGGATTTACAGAACCCGGATTGATTCCGTTGTCTTTTAAAAACTGCGAAGTGATTTTGAATACTCCGGACTTGTCTACCTTTATTTTATAAAAATTTCCACTTGATAAAGGATTGCCGGTGGTTCCTATTTTATTAACAGTTCCTGTTGTATTGATAAAAGAAGAAGCTTCCGAAACATTAAACGAAGATAATCTCTGAACACGGCCTTTTACATTTTTAAATAAAGCAATACTAATGCTGGCATAGCTTTCACCCTCTAAAGTATAATAGGAAACATCTGCTACATCATAATCAGGAAGTCTGCCTTTATCCAGCTCAAACAAATCCTGATTTGAAACGCTTTCCCAGACAAGGTCTGAGATTTTTAATTGCTTTTCTCCGATTTTTTGCTTGCTTACGATAAAAACATTATTTTGGCTGTAAGAAAAACCTTCATTTTTAAAATTGGGAAGATTTAATTTTGTGTCACCAAAATCCTGGATTTTAGAACCATTCCATTCTATGGTGTTTCTTTGAGCGTAAAGTGTTGATGCAAAAGCGATTAAAGATAAAATCGTAATTTTTCGTTTCATGTTTACTATTGAAATTGCTAAATTACAAAATAAATGAAAATTTTAGAATTAAATTGTGATACAATAAAATTAATTTGTTAACGTTTTTCAAAAAAATCAAATGTTTACTTGATTTATTGAATAATTTATTTTTTCTTTGTACTTTGAAAATATTTATATCGACTATGAAAAAACTAAAGTTGTTTTCATTAATAGCATTAAGTTCTACACTTGCATTAACCAGCTGTGGCGGATCAGGAACCAGCAAAGGTGGCGGTACCAAAAAATTTGTCAGCAAAACAGGTTGGAAACCAAACGAAAAACAGGGTTGGTTTTTTGCAGGAAAGCAACAGAAGCAGAAGGGTTGGCCTGGGATGGTATATGTAGAAGGTGGAACTTTTACAATGGGATTAGTGAAAGATGATGTTATGCACGATTGGAATAACACACCTCGCAGAATGCAGGTAAGTTCATTCTTTATCGGAGAAACTGAAATTACTAACTACGAATACCGCGAATACCTTACATGGTTGAAGTATGTATTCCCACCAAGTGACCCGAGTTTTAAGGAGATCTATAACGGTGCTTTGCCGGATACCTTATTATGGGACAACAAATTAGCAAGAAACGATTATAACGAAACGTATCTGCGTTCTCCGGAATTTGATTACTATCCGGTAGTAGGAGTTTCCTGGACTCAGGCAAACAGATACTGTGAATGGCTGTCTGACAGAGCCAATGAAAAAGCTTTGATGCAGGCTGGTATTATTGCCAAAGATTTGTATATCAACGAATCCAACAACCAGGGAGGAACTGCTTTCAATATGGATAAATTCAAATCGAATGATCCTGAAATGCAGGGATATATCAATGAAAAAAGAATGCAGCAGAAAACTGGTATGAAAACAACAAACCAGAGATTGCTTGCCGCTAACAGAGCTCCAAATTCTGCAATGGTACAGAAGTTCAGACTTCCTACTGAAGTAGAATGGGAATATGCAGCTCTGGGTATGGCTAAAAACAGAGAATATAACCAATATCTGGGTAAAAAACCTCAAATTGAAAGATTAAGAGGTTCCAAAGGAAGAGACAGAGGAATGTTCCTTGAAAACTTCAAAATGGGTAGAGGTGATTATTCTGGTATCGCAGGTTGGAAAAACGACGGATCAGCTCAGACTTCTGACGTAAGACAATATCCATCTAACGATTTAGGAATCTACGGTATGTATGGAAACGTTTCTGAATGGACGGCTGACGTTTACAGACCTATCATCGATGAAGATTACAACGATTTCAACTACTACAGAGGAAACATGCCTCAGGCGATCGTAAGAAACGGTGACGGAACTTATAAAATGATCGACGAAGGTACCATCAAGTATGATACGTTAGCAGATGGAAGATTAGTTTACAGAGGACTTCCTGGACAATTCGAAAGACAAACTATTGCTGACTACAGAAACTACAGAGATGGTGACAGACAGTCTTCTTTAGAATATTACAGAGCTTCTGATTCTGCTGCCGGATTCGATATGTACAACGCTCCTAAAACAAGCTTCGTTGTAGATGGAAGCGGTAGAGTGAAACTACAAAAAGATACCAAAGACAGAACTTCTGCAATCTCTAACGAGGTTAGAGTAGTAAAAGGAGGTTCATGGCAGGATACAGCATACTGGCTGGATCCGGGACAAAGAAGATATAAAAATCAAAACAGAGCTTATGGTTGGGTAGGTTTCCGTGTTGCACAGGATGCTAAAGCCAGCGATAAGAGTAGAACTAGAAGATAATATTTATCAAAAAATACTTACAAAAAACCTTCCGGACTTTCGGAAGGTTTTTTTATTTTTGAACCATGAAACCGCTTGGGCTGAAAAGCCTGAAATACTCGTGTAGATTTGGCGGTTGCATGTCACTTCTTAAAAAAATATATATATTTCCACATGAATATAGAACAGTTTTATCCTTTATTTCTGCAGGCGGCAAAAGTAACCATTGACAGCAGAAAAATAGCAGAGAATGATATTTTCTTTGCCTTTTCCGGTGAGAATTTCAATGCAGCTACGCTGGCAGAAAAAGCCATTGATGACGGAGCTCTGGCAGTGATTGTTGAACTTCCGGAATTTGAAAACAGAGATAAAAACATTTTCTATGTTCCGTCTACGCTGGAATTTTTACAGCAATTGGCAATCTATCACAGAAGCCAGCTTCATATTCCTTTTATCGGGCTTACGGGAAGTAATGGAAAGACGACTACAAAAGAGCTTATCCATGCTGTTCTTTCGGAAAAATTTAACGTTCAGTATACATCAGGAAATCTGAACAACCATATCGGAGTTCCGTTGACAATCCTTTCCATTAAGCCAGAACATGAAATGGCTGTGATTGAAATGGGAGCGAATCATCAAAAGGAGATTGAATTCCTGTGTACCATTTCACAACCTGATTTGGGGTATATTACCAACTTTGGGAAAGCTCATCTGGAAGGCTTCGGAGGTTTTGAGGGAGTAATCAAAGGAAAGTCTGAGCTGTATGATTATCTTAAAAATAACAACAGAACGATTGTTGTGAATGAAAACGATCCGATCCAGGCTGAAAAGACTGAAAACTATTCACCTAAAATTACTTTTGGGAAAGAAACATCGGATTACAATTTTGAATCTTTTTCCGCTGAACATTTTGTAGGATTGACTTATCAGGGAGTAAAAGCCGTTTCAAAACTGACAGGAGAGTATAACTTTACCAATCTCTGTGCTGCTGCCAGTCTTGGCCTTCATTTCGGAATCAGCTTTGAAAAAATAAAGCATGCTCTGGAGCTGTATACACCCACCAATATGAGATCTCAGGTGGTGAAAAAAGAGGGCAGGACTTTGGTGCTTGATACTTACAATGCCAATCCAAGCTCTATGACGGCTTCTTTAAATAACTTTATCAGTTTTGAAGGCAGCAAAACCATTATCATCGGAGATATGCTGGAATTGGGTGATGAAAGTGAGAAAGAGCATCAGAACATCTTAAAACTGGCTCAGGATCTTCATTTCGATGAGATCATTACTGTCGGAAAACATTTTAAAGCGGTTAATGATTCAGAGTTTGCTTTTGAAAATACGGCCGAATTAGCAGAATACCTGAAGCAGAATACCATTCAGTCTGACAATATATTGTTGAAAGGTTCCAGAGGAATTGCTCTGGAGAAAGTGATCGACTTTATTTAAAGTAAGGAAGCTGGGCGCTGGGAGAGGAGAGTTCATGAAGGAAATTGAAGACCGTTCTCTTATTTCTTCAGCTTTATAAAGTTTCATTGATCAATAAACACTTAAAGAAGTAATTGGCCGGATAGTAACTTCCGGCTTCATTCTTCCAGCTTCCGGCTTTTAAGATTTCTTCGAATCCCAGAATTCTTTTACGATCAGTTTGATATTTTTAAAAGTACTTGGGAATACTTCATTTTCAATTTCTGAGGTCGTTTTCCAGGCTACTTCGGTAATACCTTCTTCTATCTGCGGTTTGGAAGTATCTTCGCCGTCAAAGTTCATTTCAAACCAATGGGTGCATTTTAAGATTTTCTCCCCGTTTCTTTCTACATAGATATGATAAGTCGTGTTGATGAATTGTACAAGCTCAACATCACTCAACCCTGTTTCTTCCTCTATTTCACGTACGGCAGACTCTTCTCTGGATTCTCCTTTTTCCATTTTACCCTTTGGAAGATCCCATTTGCCTAATCTTCTGATGAAAAGAATCTTACCTTCAGGATTATTAACAAGACCTCCTGCAGCCTCTATAATTCTGAAAAGCTTTTGAAACTCCTGCCATATTTCATCCAAATTCTCTCCATACACATTAAGTTCCTGCACAGAAGTATTCTCCAGAAGATCCAGGGCGATCTCTAAAGTGGTATAATTTTCGTACCCAAGCTTTTTTTCAAGTTCTTCAGGATGCTTAGATAGTAATAATTTTTTTTCGTTGACAAAAACTTTATACATTTGTAATAGTTAAGAATTTAAATACAAAAATAAAAAATGAATTTAGAAGGACGAAAGATTATTGTCAATAAATCATCTAAAGAACTTACAGAGTTGCTGAAATCACCTGAAAATTATAAAGATTTTATGCCGGACGGTCTTCAGAAATTTGAAACAAGAGATAACGGATTTAAATTTGGATTACAGGGAATGCCTGAAATCGCTTTAAAAATAGATGAAGTGGATGATCAGAAAGCTGTTTTAAGATCTGCAAGTTCAAGTCTGGACTTCTCATTAACAGCTACATTGAACCCGATCAGTGAAAACCAGACTGAAGTTCAGATGTTATTTGAAGGGAAATTCAATCCATTCATCAAAATGATGGTAGAAAAGCCTCTACAGAACTTTATCAATACGCTTACGGATAAAATCGAAGCTTATAAATAATAGAAACCTTCATTTCTGAAGGTTTTTTTATTTTACATGAAAGTTGGCGAAAATAAAACAGGTAACCAATAAATACCTGTTTTTAAATTATTAACCTATCTCTGTCAATAATAACGGCTTCGACAGGCTCAGCCTGACAACGTTTAAAAATTTCGGATGTTTTGCGACCTGTCACCCTGAGCCTGTCGAAGGGTTCCCAATAAGAAAACCGTTGTTAATCATCAATCCGAGTATTAATTAAAAGCATAAGTCAATTATTATAATTTTCTTTGTCAAAGTCCAATAATAGTGGAAACCAATATTATTGAAACATGACCAAATTTTATAACCAAATACAATATCGTTCTCTCTACCTAATAAACTTCTTCATTAAAACTATAATTACAAAAATAAATGCAACGCCTGTAAAAAATTTTATATACCCTGCTGTCTGATCTTGTATTTCTTTATAATTTCTTCTATCCCCAATAAGTTTACGGAATAAAAAATAGACACCATTACCAATTACATTGATAAGTATTTGTTGAAATATGAATTCAAAAATTCCCATTTTTAGTTTTTGTGTTTGTCCTCTGATAAGGGTTTTATTAAACTTGTTGTACCTAACTTAAACATTCCAAAGTTATTAACCAGATTTATTCCTTTGTTTAAATATCTATTTATTGCTCCTCTTGTAGCTGGAGCTACTATTGCAATAGCAGTTCATCTTGTAATACGCCAGTCTGATGTTTCCTACCTGATCGGAATAACTGTAAAATTTAAAAAACAGACAACCTATTGATTACCTGTTTTTTAATTATATTATTTACAGTTTTCTTTGCCAAATTCCAATAATAGTGGAAACCAACATTTTTGAAACATGACCAAATCTGAAGTATAATCTTTTTTTTATAAAATTTCTAACTTATACATGATATAAGCTATACTAAAAAAGAAAATACCACTTACTATGATACCTACAAAAAAATTATAAAATCCTTGAGAAAAAGCACCTCCTATATCTTCTTGATTATTCTCAAAATCTTTCTTCTTTAAATCCTTATTAAAAAACTTAAAGAAATAATATCTAGTATTTACACCGAAAAAATTGATAATTATTCCTTTAATTAAAATTTCAAATATTTCCATATTAATTTGATTTTTTTTCTTCTTCTGGTTTAAACAAACCGCCAACAACTTTTACTGCTGTAGCCGCATTTGTTCCGCTTTTCATTTGTCCGTTTAATAATCCTGTTCCTTTATTTAAATATCTATTTAATAATCCTCTTGTAGCTGGGGCAGCCCTTGAGACAATAGTTCCTTTGAAGGTACTGGAAAATTGTGCTGCATTTAATTTCCCAAAATTCAAGCTTTGAGTCACAGCTTCAGTTACAGGTTTTGCTCCTCTAGCAAAAGAAAAAGCTGTAGCAAGGGTATTTGCAAATCCATTTGCCTGATTATAATTTGGAGTTCCATCCAAATTTCCATAGTTTCCACCCAAAGGATTTTCCCATTCAGGTCGTTCCAATAGCCCTCCATCAAAAACTTGAGCAGTAACATATGCATCATTGACCATATTATAGCCAAGCTTTGCAAAAAAATTATCCGACCCCGCTAAAGTTTCTGTAAAATCCTTATTCCATTGTCCAATATATGTAAATTCTGGAGCATTGACAGTTGTACCAGCATCTGTAACAAAGGTATTATAAACATTTGTCCCACTTAAAAGATTAGTGACTGAACCGTTTGAATTCAATGTGAAGACGTAACCACCATATCCTGAACCTTGAAAACCGTTGCTAGAAATTCTAGCAGAAGAATAAACTCCTTCAACATTTTTATAACCAGCAGCTAAAGCCTGGGATGTTATTTTTATATTTGCATTATAGCTCCAAGTTGATTTTCCATTAACGGTTTGCCTGATCCAATCAACCGGTGCATTACCATCAGGATCAACATATCGAAGTGGGTTATTTAACACATAATTATAAGATGAAACTCCAGTAAATTTTTCACTTAATGGATCCGGTACTCCCCATCGTCCGATATCCGACATATACATTCTGGTTCCAAAATCACTCCATCCCGTCTCCTGCTGTTTCTCTTTTCCGTGGGTAGAATACTTGTAATTGGGAGTAATAGAATTAGCAGTACTTAATTCTCCGCCAAACTCCAACCCAAACGGATAATAGTTTGTTGTCCTGTCTATTTTCAGGTTTCCGGAAGCATCTTTATAATACGCCAGTCTGATGTTTCCTACCTGATCGGTATAATTGTAAATATTATTTTCTTCTGAGAATAAAACAAGCAACCATTTAGATTGCTTGTTGTTAAGCTTGCGACTTTACTCTCCGTGTGTATATTTAATCACTTTCTTAGTTTTTACATTTACTTCTGCATAAGCAACACCTCCTATTACCGGCGGTTTAGGAAAGTTTCCATGCACAATCCAAATGCTGTCATTTTTCTTTTCTGCAACAAATGGTTTTTGTTTATTTACTGCGGATTTTCCATAAACCTCTTTCCATTTTTCCTCAGCTACAGAAATTGCAATCTCTTTATCAGTAATGTTATTTTCTTTTTTGTTAGATATTCTTTGCTCACAACAGCAAAGGGAAGCTAGCAATATAAAAGTATAATATTTCATTTTTTTAATTATTTATTGGTGACGTGGTAGTTGTTTTCGGTCTATTAATGGTATCTGTTCTCGATTTTGCCGCATAGCTTCTATTGACTTTAAGCCGTCATCTAAAACAGGTTTGGGAAGATAATCAGAAGTAGGAACCAAATTAGGAAAAGGTTTAGCCTTATAACAATGATCTGTATAGTTGCTGAAATGCAAAAGAGGCAATCTAGAAGGTTGCCTCTTTAGAATTAATTTATTGCAATTGTTTCATTATTAATGGAAACCAACATATTTGAAACATGACCCTATTTGCATGCTAAATTTTATATAACGAATGAAAAATATTACCTAGAGGTGCAAAATACATGCATTCTCCATTTTCATTTAATAAAATAGGACAATCATCATATAACTCTAAAAAATTAAATATATTATTTAGAAAAATACCATAATTTGTTTTAATAATAGTTTCTTTATTTATACAAAAGAGTACTATATTATCACTTTTCCATTTGATATTTAAATTTAGAAATGATTGCAAACCTAAAATATCATCTTTATCATAATAATTTCTCCAATCTCCAATATTCTTAGAATTAAGAATGATAATATTATCATTGCTCAATTTAAAAAAATTATTTGATTTAGAATCTATTTTTAACTCCCACAATTTGGATGCTGTTTCTTTTTCTAATAGATAAATATCCTCAATAGCTTCATCAAAATATTCGCTATAAAATGTTTTTGTAATTATTGTTTCACTCATTTAATTAGGTTTTTTATAAAATATATGACCAGAAGATTTACCATCTTTCCACTTTAAATGTTGCTTATCATTTCCCACTCCTAACTCTCTCGTGTTTTGATCATTATGAACTTCATATCCTTTTTTATATTGTTTGGTTGTATAATTCTTATATCTATTCATATTTCCTTTTGCATCTTTTAACAAACTTTTTGCATCAGAAGCATTATTTGTTAAAAGATCAGATTTTTTACTATTCTTAATTGATTGAACTGCATCCTTCCATTCTTGAGTTCCTTTTTTAACAACAGTCATATTCACTGTCTTTTTAATTTCTTCAACACCTTTCAAGGCTGGAATTTTCCCTCCTTGTGCCGTTAAAGCTCCTTCAACACCTCCAACTGCTGCCATTCCTATTGTAGCCAGATCAAAAGAACCGTTTACAACTTTTTCTTTGAAGGATTCTTTTGGAACTCCCGTTAGTAAAGTTAAACCACCGTCATCATCAACTACATACTTATTTCTTACAGCATCATTGGTTAGAACGTTAACAGTTCTTGCCACTGAATTAGCTACAGCAGCTCTTACGCTATTAATCCCTCCACCAATAAATTCCGCAAACTCTACAGGATCACCAGGAAGGCTAACCTCATTTACCTTTTTAGCCTCCAAGCCTTCGAGCTCTCTTGCATCAACTACTCTGTTTTCCGAGAAATTATAATGTGACTGATAGTCGTATTGTTCACTTAATGGGTCTACATTAAAAAACCTCGCCATCCCGGCATCATAGTTTCTCCATCGGTAAGAACTCCATTTGGTATCAATCTGGTTTTCCTGTCCCTGTGTAGAGTATCTATAGCTTGGAGATATTGTATTGTTAATATTCAGATCTCCGCCAAATTCAAGCCCGAAAGGATAGTAATGGTTGGTTCTGTCTATTTTCAGGCTTCCGGAAGCATCTTTATAATACGCCAGTCTGATGTTTCCTACCTGATCGGTATAATTGTAAATGTTGGTTTTTCAAAAAAGAATAAAGCAGACAGCCAATGAGACTGTCTGTTTTAATCACTATTTTTAAATAGTATTGCTATTTTTACTTATAAGAAAACAATGTGAAACATGGTCACTTTTCATGTAATGATAAAGGGATAAACTTCATGAAATATAACTTAGTCAATTATCAATAATATGTTCTTGGTGTATTAGACAAAGTTAAATTGAGACTATCACTCTTTTTTTTAATATAAAGATACTTATGATTCTCAATATCTTTTTTTTCCAAAATAATTTTTTGAAGTCCTATGTTAATTTGTAATTTTTCACAAGTTGATTTCTGCGAATAGTAATCTGCTAAATTTATAGTATTATCAGTTGTTATATTTTTACTAAAGATCTCTTTAGAATCACATTTCATAGAAACCTTTTCGTTATCAAAATAATCTTCAAAAAAAATATTAAGAAAATTTCCTTTTATGTCCAGTTTTTTTTGCAATTCTGTCAAGTTGGGATTTATATTTTCTTGATTTACTGTGTAATTATATCTTTGTTGACATTGGCAAAAAAAGGATATAATTAAAAACAAAATAATTTTTTTCATAGGTATTATGGATTAAAAGGTGATACAAATTGATTATTTTCTACTTCCACTTTAGTCGTTACAGGAACATACTTTTTAATTTCGCTTAGTTGTTCCTTTGTTATAGTTTCACCACTTGTTTCAGAATTCATCAGATTATCAAATTTCATACTTTGCTTTACTGTTGAAGGATTTGATGGATCTGTCTCATGTTTTAACCCAACGGTATGACCTAACTCATGACTAGTAACTTCTCCTGAGCTACTTCCTAAGATAGATTTAATTTGAATCCTGTTTGATTGAGAATTACCCATAGTATTCACTTTTCCTACAACAAAAGGACTACTTCCACCTTCTATTTTGTCAACAAAATCTATATAATAATCGCCTTTTTCAACTTTGTCAACAAAACTAATATTATTTACTTTTGTATTTGTATAAATACCTTCATTATCTGTCCCTGAATATACTTTTTCAACTGTTCTAACGATTTCTGCTGTTCTTATTTTCACATCTTCTGCAGTCATAATTTTACTGCTATTAAGAACTTTAAAGTCTATATTATATTGTATTTGCTGACTTCCGTCTAAATTTTTATAGTGTACTCCAGCCCATTCGAGCCCTTCTAATTCCTTACCATCAACAACCCTGTTTTCAGAGAAATTATAATGCGACTGATAAGCATATTTTTCACTTAATGGGTCAACATTGAAGAACCTTCCCATTGCAACATCATAGTTCCTCCATCGGTAAGAGCTCCATTTGGTATCAATCTGGTTTTCCTGTCCCTGAGAAGAGTATCTATAGGCTGGAGATACTGTACCATTAATATTTAAATCCCCTCCAAATTCAAGCCCGAAAGGATAGTAATGGTTGGTCCTGTCAATTTTCAGGATACCGGAAGCATCTTTATAATACGCCAGTCTGATGTTTCCTACCTGATCGGTATAATTGTAAATATTATTTTCTTCTGAGAATAAAACAAGCAACCATTTAGATTGCTTGTTGTTAAGCTTGCGACTTTACTCTCCGTGTGTATATTTAATCACTTTCTTAGTTTTTACATTTACTTCTGCATAAGCAACACCTCCTATTACCGGCGGTTTAGGAAAGTTTCCATGCACAGTCCAAATACTATCACTTTTTCTTTCTGCAACAAATGGTTTTTGTTTATTTATTGCTGAGTTACCATAAACTTGCTTCCATTTCTTTTCAGCTATGGAAATTGCGATTTCTTTATCTGTTAGAATCTTTTCTCCTTTATTAGATACCTTCTGCTCACAACTAAAAAGTAAAACTAATAATATAAAAACGTAATACTTCATTTTAAATAATTTATTAGTGATCTGTTTTCAATTTGTAAATCTTAATACTTCCAGAATTCCTAATTAATTTCTAATAGAACCGATTTAAAGCCAACCAATAATATCTTCTTTACCTTTGCCTATTGAAAGTAAATATTGTACTTTATTGTTCTCAATTTTAATAAAAAATGGTTCTTTTAGATGTTTGTTTTCTAGAATATAAACACCTTCAGTTATGCCATCTAAATTAGGCTTTTTACTTTTATAAGAGTTGTAATCTGTAATAGTAAATTCACAATTATATTTTTTAAATTCCTTTAATACTTGAATATAGCCCTCCTTATAGTCTTTTGGTTTATCTTTATAGTAAGAGTCATAAAATTTTTCTGCACTCTCACTACTTAATTCAGTAAAAAAAGTAGCAAAAACCGGGTTACTATACTGTTGTTTTGGTTTTGAACAGCAAAAGCAGAAAAAAACAACTGCTAAACTACAAACCAATACCTTTAACTCTATCGTTATCACTCTCATTATTTTTATTTTTTGGTGTTTTTGAATTACCTTCAAGGGTCTTTCCCTTGCGAATATTATTATTTTGTTCTCTTATATCTTCACCTAAATCACCCGGATTATGTCCTTTGAATCCACCATATGAACTCGTAGTTTTTGGTAATTTGATACCTCCTGCTGCTGCAGTGTTTATAACAAAGTCAGCGCAATTATTGGTATTTAGATCATATTTTGTATTTTGATCTGATTCTACAAAATCTAAAATATCATTAAAGTTTTTTTCGTTAATAGACCTTGTTTGTACTACTTCTTGTTCATGACCAAAATTATCTTTTATTTTTCCTGATGCCTCTGATGCTATAGGATTGACACTAGGTGGATAAGGATAAAAGCCAAAAGTTTTAGAATCTGTTGTACCATCCGTATTTTTCCTATTTAATGTTATAAATGCATGTCCTGAATCTCTATTTGGACTAATTTGATATACAGTTCTATCTCCTCCTTTCCCTGGTTGGTCTACATGAATAACTAATTGATAGCTTTTCCCTTTTTTTCCATTATCAAAAGTTTCTCTAATTTTATTAGCATCTATTGCTTCTAAGCCCTCTAATTCTCTATGGGATATAACTTTATTTTCCGAGAAATTATAGTGTGACTGATAAGCATATTTCTCACTTAATGGGTCAACATTGAAGAACCTTCCCATTGCAGCATCATAGTTCCTCCATCGGTAAGAACTCCATTTGGTATCAATCTGGTTTTCCTGTCCCTGTGTAGAGTATCTATAGCTTGGAGTTATGGTACCATTAATATTTAAATCCCCTCCAAATTCAAGCCCGAAAGGATAGTAATGGTTGGTCCTGTCAATTTTCAGGATACCGGAAGCATCTTTATAATACGTCAGTCTGATGTTCCCTACCTGATCGGTATAATTGTAAATATACTTATTCTGAACGAAATCATAGTAGCCTTCTGAGGTAGGAACGAAACTTAATACATCATCGGTATATTGAAATCCATCCAGATAGTCTGTTTTGCTGATTGTTTCCAGCTGGCTTCTACCTGTTCCATACGTGTAGATTTTTCTCAGTTTGGCTCCGGCAGCATTATACAGATATTTTGTATTAACGTTAAAAATGCTTCCAAAGTCATGAGTATTATATAATCTGCTAAATTTTATGTAGTTGGGAAGATTGAGATAATTATAGTCTATCTGCAATATTCCTCTATCTTCATGAGTGATCATATTTCCATTACCATCGTACGGAATTGCGGTTGATACAGAAGCTGGATAGCCTGCATAATTACTTGTAGCATCACTTACTGTGGTAAGCCTGTTTCCATTGTAGGTATAAGTGAGGTCATCAATCTGCTCTGCTCCGAAATTCTGCAATAACCTGTTTCTTTTCAGACTTTGGATATTCCCGTTGACATCATAGGTAAGGGCTTCATTATAATAATTATTCATCGGAACCGCGGCATTAGGCTCAGAATAAATGCCATTTTTTAATCTGTCTAATCCATCGTACTGGTAGTTATACCTTCTGAAGGTACCATTATCCGCACTTGACCAGTCTATCTCCGCAATATTCCCATTGTACTTCCCTGTAGAAACGGTGGAATATACAGGATTATGGTATTTCATCTCATAGGCAAAAAGCTTCCCGTTCAGGTTGGCAGGATCATTCACTTTCGTAATCCATCCTCTGATATTGTAGGTCTGGTCTATAGACTGTAACGGCGTACCCGTTGTATTTCCTGTCTTTTTATTAGTAAGCTGTCCCAGGTCATTGTAGGTGTTTTCTACCAAAAGTTCTTCTGTCTGGCTGTTCACCTTATGATAGTGCTTCAGCAGTCTTTTCTGTTCATCGTATACAAATCTCTCTTTGATAAAAACTTCAGTATCTGCACTTCCTTTTTTGTGGTAGGTATAGCTTTCATCTACCGCACCTGAAAAATCAAGCTTGAATTCCTTTTTGGTATATCCGCCCAGGTGGTTCCAGCTTTTTTCACTTACTTTTTCCCCTTTGGTATTGTAATAGAAATAGCTTTTCGTCCAGTTATCGTCCTCAATATTTTTTACATAGGAAGCTGTGGGCAGACCTTTTGTAGATACTCCTCCGTTAATGGCTCTGTCCTCATTGATAACATATTGCTCAAGGATTTTTGCCGGCGGAAATTCTCTGGTATCCCTTGGATAAGCATCATAGTAATTAACCGTAAGCACCGTAGTAAAACCGGACAGGAAATTGTTGGTATAATATACCATAATGCCATTTTTACTAAATCCTGTATCAGAAGGCGTTTCACTTACCACCTGTGTGGCAAGCTGGGATTGCATTGAGGCTCTGTCCCCACCCGAAACAAGTCCCGTATAAGCAATACGGCCTAAAGCATCATACTTGGTGAGCAGCCATTGTCCTTTATTTTTCAGGTTTACATCCTGGGTGAGCACGGGGCGGTCGGCAGCATCATACACCACAGATTCCCAATCGTCTCTTCCGGGCAGTCTTTTTTCCACCTGCCGGTCTAAACCGTCGTATCGGTACTGGTAACAAAGGCTATTGACAATATCCGTTGTAACCACATTGTTATTCTGTTCAATTTTCTTTACCGCCAGTGCAGGAATCACAAAGGCCTTTTGTCCATATTCATTGTAGACATAATACGTATCAATGTTTTGTGTTCCATCTGTCCGGCGTACCAGCACCGTTTCACCACGTCCGTTCTGAAACTGAATAACCGGAGTTCCATCTTCATCAGTAACGGTATTTTTGTATAAGGTTCCTGCGGTATAAAACTCACTGCCTGGCACTACAGATACAGAAGAAGTTGTTTTTTTGTCTGTTCCAACCGTTGTAGTTACTGTATTGGTGACAAATTTCTTTACCTCACTCCCCAGGTTTGTTTCATATTTAAATTTCTGGGTGTGTCCGCCGCTCATCTTCCATGGATCACCCGGCTGGGCCACTTGCAGCACCCTGTCCAATGGAGAATTTTCTATCTGCTTTTCCGTGTAGGCATTGGCTGTGTTGTAATAAGTATTAGCCGTACTCTCATTCACAATCCCGCTATGGATGGCCGAATTGAGCGAACTGGCCGGAACGGGAAGGATATCTTTAGCCTGTCTTCCAAATCCATCATAGGTAATTGGGGTTACCAGGTCCTTTCCGGTAGTAGTTGCTTTTACGCTAATGATCTGTTTGGGCCGTCCTAATCCGTCAAAATAGGTGATGGTTTCCGCTTTCTTGCTGCAATCACCACTCAGGCAGGTTTTGGACTGTATATAGTTTTCGGTTGTGCTTTGTGCATAGGTCAGCATCGCTGTAAACAGCAGACCTAAGAATTGTATTTTTTTCATTGTGTTTACGGCTTATAGTTATACTTGAATTCTTTTACTACTTTATAGCTGTAGGTTCCTGTGTTGTCTCTTTCCCTTACCTGAACCTGTTTCAGACGGTTGGCAGTATCATAGACATAAAGTTCCCTGACTCCTGAAGGTGGAGTAATGGTAGTGACTCCCACCAAAGGATCATAGGTATATTTGGTTACCATTCCTGCTGGCTGGAAGGCATCAAGGGCCAACAAGAGTTCAGCTTCTTTGGTTGGATCGGCAGCATCTTCATTGGATTTCGCTACGATAGTACCGATCTGGCCTTCGATCTGGCTGTATAATGCTCCCACAACCTTAGCTATTGGTTTGGTCTTGTTGTAACCCCAGACAATACTTACAGGTGTACCGTCTTTCTCCCTGTACTGAAGGATATTCCCCTTTTCATCGTATTTCTCATAGGTGACTTCTTTAGAGGAAACAGCAGGGCTCAAATTATCATAAGAGTTTACAGATAAGGGAAGCACTAAGTTTCCGGTAACCGCATGAGGCAGGGCAGTGGGATAGACCGTTTCTTCACGGGAAGTTACTTTGGTGATATTATCCGCTGTTTGCTGTGTTTTGGTTTCCAGTGGAATACCCACCATATTTTTACCAATCATCAGCTGGTTGTTTTTCTCGTGGGCGTAGCTGTAGGTGGTTTCAGAGATAGAATGATCAGGATACTCGGTTTTAGATGATGTTAACTGGTAATGGTTTGGATTGTTATAGAAATAGTTTACTTCAGTTTTCATTGCATTTCCATTCAGGTAGTCGGTTGTTTTCTGGTTTTGCAAATATGAAAAACGAGATATATTTTTATACAATACAAAATCCAGATTATCAAACTCTCCTATACCGCCTGAACCGCCTCCGATGAGCTCGAATTTCTTCCTTGTAGCCAA
Source organism: Chryseobacterium sp. 2VB (assembly GCF_005503635.1). Lineage (NCBI taxonomy): Bacteria > Pseudomonadati > Bacteroidota > Flavobacteriia > Flavobacteriales > Weeksellaceae > Chryseobacterium > Chryseobacterium sp. 2VB. The sequence continues at coordinate 101,249 of NZ_SCNC01000013.1, read as the reverse complement.
AGAAAATGTTGTATTTATCCCTGTATTATCTTCTGCATATTTATTTTCGACTTTTTTAATCAGATTTCCATTTCCGTCCAAATAAGTGAGAGAAAGTTCTTTTCCGCTTTTCCATGCAGTGTTTGAATGGGCTGTTCCAGAAATCACATCACCGCTGATACTCCCATACTCGTCTATACCTGTATCAAATTCATGAACAATTTTTCCCCTTGCTCCTAAGTTTTCAACCACTCTGCTATAAAAGATATTAGGATTAAACGAATTATACTGGTTAACATTTGTAGAAGTTAAAATACTGTAGCTATAGGATAACGGAGGTAAGCAATTACTCCCCGTACAAACTGAAATACTGCTTCTGTCTTCCAGAAAATACGGCTGATACGCCTGAATAGTTGAGTATGATCCATCAGCATTTACATAATCATAGGTTTTAGTTACCGGAGTACTTCCCTCAGACTCATCTGTCGTTGATGCAACACGATATCCTCCCAATAGCTGATCCTGATAGCCTTGCGTAGGCTCTGAAATATAATAAGTAGCATGTACAGATGCGAAAGAACATGCAAATCTTGCTGTTGCTTTGAGGGTTATAGGTTTATTCTTTTGTCCGTCTATTGTAAATACACCTCCGGAGTCCGTAGAATAACTCTCACTTCTAAGCACAATCCCGTTCGAATCATACACTGTGATGTCAGCCGCCTGTTTTTGGCTGCTTAATATAGGAGAATTAAAGCAATTACCTTCACCATAGAGAGCATTACCGCCACTTATTTGAATCACTCCGTCTACTGCAGGGGTTATTGTAATTTGGGACGAACTTGAATAAGTATTTCTGTCGTTAAAGGTTTCTGTTCCTGTTGATCCCTGTTGGGCAGGAATCGTGACAAGTTCTCTCATTTTATGGTTCTCATAGGTGATACTTGTAGATCCTCCTGTAGGATATATTATTTTTTTTAATAGTCCTAACTGTCCGAGTGATGCATTTACACGTTGGTCTGCTCCGCTATAATTAACCTTAAATGGATCATTATCTTTATAAATCTGAGGAATCAGACTGGTGTTCATAGTCCCGTTATAATACCCCCACATATCCCTGCCAAAATTGAGCTTGTCAGGGAAACTATTACTATTATTATACTCGAAAGAATATTTCCTGCCAGATTTGATTTCATTGACGCTTTTTAAAAATACCCGGTCATTTGCTGTAATATCATAATTTAAATCAAAACTTTCTATCAGCTGTAATGAGGCATATTTTTTAATCGTCTTCAACAAATAATAATCCTCGTTTCGCTGTTGATATTCAAAAAAAATATAATTACCGTCCTGATCGTATATTTTTTTGATTTGTTTTCCCCAAACAGACTGGTTAGATTCCGAAACCAGCCCCATGCTTGGAGGAAGAGAATATAGAACTTCATTACAAAATACGGGACATGATACCTGGTTTGGATTTGTTGTTGGAGAACCATATTTTGAGGAACCATTCCCCTTGGTGAAAATCATCGACTGTGATTTTCCGGTTACAGCAGTAAAATTAACATCGTAATAATCAATATTGATTTCTCTATTCTCAATACTTTTTACTTTAGACAAGTACCATGAACTTACATTTGTTAATGCACCACCAGGGTGTTCTCCTGTATCGGTCATAAAGTTCCGGACCTTTTCAATACTATTAAAAGTGTACTCTGTTCCGTCCTCGGTTTTTATTACAAATCCACCATTGGCCCTGTCTATTTTACATCCTGACTTTTCTAGCTGTACGATTTCACCATTCTTTTTAATGATGAATTTTAAATTCTTTCCTGAAAAATTTGCCATATATAAATCAGGTTCTGAATCAAAATCATCGTTTTTACATAAAGTCAGATAATTTACTACAGCAGGATCATTCAGACCTAATGCATCAATATTGGGTGTTTCAATATTTCCTTGTGTGTTTAACTCATCAGGAAGATCTCTTATTACTCTTGTAATCACACCAGCGCTTATGAATCTCCAGCCCAGTCCCACAGAGCCATTGGTATCATCAACTTTAATTCCGTTGGATGAATAATTTAACGAAACAGGCAGCGTATTACTTCCTGATGAAAGTGAAGTAAGAGGAACGTCAATATTGGTACTCCCGGTAAATAATCCTGTCGGGATATTCCCAAAGGTTCCAAATTTAAAGGATTCCGGTGTCGGTGGGAAAATGGCTGGTACGTTTTTACCTACTTCATTGGGGGGTGTAGTTCCTTGTGCAAAAGTAGTATTAGCTAATAATAATCCAGCACAAATGATTATTTTTCTCATAATTTGTGTTATTTCTTGATTAATTTGGCATTCGCCGTTTTATTGTTATCCGTTTTTACAGTCACCAGATAAGCTCCCTGCACCAAAGCCTGGGTATTAATCTTAGTTACTTTATTCTTGGTTTTTATATTCTGAAGCTGTCTTCCGCTCATATCATACAAAAGTATATCTGCTTCTTTGAGATCATTGAATCCTATTTCCACATAAGCATAATCAGACACTGGGTTTGGATAGATCTTGATATCATATTTTTCAATCAGCTGATCAACCTGCTTGTCGCCAAGCTTTACGATCTTCCAGTTTTCTTTGCCCAACTCTTCCGCACTGGTTCCGGCCAGAACAATAGAACCGTCTCTGTTCAGCTTTAAATCGGAAAGTCTTTCTTCCTTCTTTTTGGATTCACCTTTGACATGTTTTCTCCACTGCTCGTTTCCATTTGGATCAAGATAGAGCATCCAGAAGGTTTCATCATCAGTTTCTATTCTTCCTTCTGCCTGAGTATAACCACCTAATAAAATCCCTTTGGATGATTTGTCATCTGCAGAGTGGAGAACACTCATTCCCATTAAAATGTCTCTGTTTTTGAAATTGTAAGATTTCTGCCACTGTTCATCGCCTCTTTCGTTTAAAGCAATCAGCCAAAGGTCTGTTCCTTCTTGTAATCCAACGGTTTTATTTCCTGACCTTTCTGATCTGGATTCTCCGCCAATGATAAAGCCAGTTGAAGTTAATGCCAGCGTTCTGATATGATCATCTCCTTTCCCTCCAAAGTTCTTTTCCCATTCAATTTTTCCGTTTTTGTCCAGCTTAACAATCCAGTAATCGCCTTCACCGAAATTTTCAGTTTGTTTCGAGGTACGGGATACGGGGTTCGGGCTTTGAACTTCTGATACGGAACCCGCATCTCGCACCCCGGAACCTTTGTCAGATCCCGAAACACGGACCTCGGAACTCCTCGAATAAATTCCTAATAAAGCTCCTCCGTCTCTCGTTGGAATCATCTTCTCTACTTCGTCTAACCCTTTTCCTCCTAAAATTAATTGGGAGAGTTCTTTTCCGTCTTTATCCAGTTTTGTGATCAGAACATCTTTGGAACCATAGCCTTTGGATGAGTTTTGAACATTACCGGCCACAAAGAATCCTAAATCTGTCGTTTGAATCACAGCTCTGGCTTCTTCATCAGAAGAACTTCCTAAGGTTTTCTGCCAAAGTTCGTCTCCAAATTCATTGATTCTGATCAGCCAGATATCTGAACCTCCTTTGGAATCGTCTTTTTTATCCAGTCCTTTTCCTGAATAAGAAGTTCCGGCTAAAAGAAATCCGCCATCTTGCGTGGTAACAGTAGCAGACAGATAATCGTGGTTTTGTCCTGAGAAATATTTCTCCCAGGATTCTTTCCCTTGCTGGTCAAGTTTAATCAAGTGAAAATCGTAGCCGTTATTCTGCTTTTGGCCGCTGGCTCCTTGCTGTTGGCTTTTAGACTGTATAGAACTTCCGGTGATAAGGTATTGTTGATCAATAGTTGTTGTAATCTGGCTTAAAAAGTCCTGCGTACCGGACCTGAAATCCTTTTGCCAGAGAGTTTCCTGGGCAGATAGGCTCAGGAATGTGCATAAAGTGAATGCACTTAAGTAATTTTTTTTCATAGGCTTGTGTTATTAACTTGTTAAAATTATTATTAATAGGGGAATATATACTCCGTAAAAACCCCATATTTTCATTAATTTTTCTTAATATATTGTTTTCAATTTATCTATACAGACAAAGCTATATATGCATAGCGACAAAAGATGTCGTGTTTTTATCTTTTCAAACATTTATTGATAAGCTTTACAAATATAAAAAATGTAGTAATATAAGATTACAAAAATGTAGTATTTTATATTTCACTTTGTATAAGTGAAATATATTGAAGAACATAAAATCTTAGAACTAAAGCAAAGAATACCTGTCGAAATAGGTAATCGTATAAGAATATTTCGTGAAAAGAAAAAACTTTCACAAACGGAACTTGCTATGATGATAGGGAAGGATAGACAGTATCTCTATAAAATAGAAAAAGGAAAGGTTACTTCCAGTATTTTCACTATTTCAGTTATAGCCTGTGCACTTGACATTTCTCTGGCTGAGCTGATCGGTGAAATAAAAGTATGAAAATATCTAAGCAATAACTCCCGAACAATGATCCGCTGTACTTCCCGTGGCAGAAGACAATACATTGATCTCGTTATTCATTTTTAAAACGCCCATGAAGGCAAAAATCAGGGCTTCTTTATAATCGATGATCTCTTTTTCAGGGATGATCACTTCTGCCTTTGTTTTCGCTCTTATTTTTTCTATTAAAAAAGTGTTGTAAGCGCCTCCTCCGGTGATAAGGATGTCTTTTATACTATATTCATTGATGACGTTGGCAATCTGCTGGGCAGCATGTTCTGTAAAAGTGGCCAGAGCATCTAAGGCTTCAGTATTTTCAAGAAGTGGAAATATATGTTGATGGCACCATTCTATTCCCAAAGATTTTGGATGCGAAATCTGGTAGAAATCCAGGCTGTTAAGCTGATTCAGTAAAGTCTCATCTATCTTTCCTTGTGCGGCCAGTGCTCCGTTTTCATCAAAATTTTTATGCAGCTGCTGGGCCAGATGGTTCAAAACAATATTCACGGGAGCAATATCAAAAGCGATCCTTTTCCCATCGCATTGTAAAGAAATATTGGAAAATCCACCTAAATTCAGGCAGGCGCTGTATTTGGAAAAAAGTAATGCATCACCTATAGGAACCAGAGGAGCTCCGTTTCCTTTCATCAACACATCCTGGCTTCGGAAATCATAGATAACAGGTAACCCGGTTTCCAGCTTTATGGCTCTGCCGTCACCGATCTGCAGGGTGAATTTTCTTTTAGGCTGATGAAAAACGGTATGCCCATGAGAGGCAATCAGGTCGATATTTTCAAGCTGATGCTGATGAATAAATGCTTTAACCTGCTGCCCGAGATAAAAGCCATACGCTGAATGCAGTTCCAGCAAATCTTCAGAAGAAAGATGAATGGAGTTTCTAAGTTGGGTTTCCCAATCCTCAGAATAGGAGAGTGTTTCGGCTTTCAGGATTTTAAAAGTCCATGTGTCCTGCTTTTCAAATTCAGCAAGACAGATATCCAGACCATCCAGACTAGTCCCGGACATCAGTCCAATAGCCACAGCTTTCATTCTTTTTGGATTTATTTTTTATTTTCAGAAATTCTTTTGGAACTGAAATCTCCGGAATTGTTATAGAATGTATATTCGGAAAAGTCATCTTTGGCTGTCATTCCATTGGCACCTACTAGTGTAGAACCGTCTTCCATGGTAACATAAACCGTATCTTTGGTGTAGATTCTGTTTCTTTTCTGATCCCAATAAATACTCTGCATGGCAAATCTCTGTCCTTCATTCGTTTTTATCCTTACATCACCTTTGGCTTCGTAGAACTTTTTATATTCGAAAATACGGGCATATTTAGCGGTAATTCTTCCCGGAACCTTAGGTTTCTTTTTATCAAAAAACTCAATGTCAATTCCTTTTCTGGCTACCACATAGGGGCTGTCGATCAGTTCGTATTTTTCAATGATGGGTGCTTTGGCTTTTAAAGTCACAAAGCCGGAGTCACGCTGTATAATATTGGCGTTGTTGATGATCTGTGAAGGGAAGTTTTTGCTTTGGTTGCCATTTCTTTTGGTAAGGTCCTCCTCACAGGATGTCAATATAAAAAATATAGCACAACTAAAAAGGCATGCTATATTTTTATATGATATTTTTTCTGAAAAATTCATTTTAGTTATAAAGAGTCTTTCTGAACCATTTATCAGCGAAGTTAAAGCCGATTCTCAGGTTGACGAAATTCTGGTTGATCAGGTTGTTTTTAAGAGTTCCTCTCTTACCCACTTCCAATCCGATTTCAAGACCACTCATTCTTGTGATACTGCTGTTCTTGAACGGTAACATTACCCCGGCAGAAATACCGAATTTATTAATGCTGTTTCCTTCCAGCTTAAGGTTTCCTCTCTCATAGAACGCTCCATATCGGTAGATCACCCTTGAGAAGTAGTTTCTGAAGTTATTATAGTTAGGAAGATACCATCCACCGGCAGAAATTCTGTAAGTGTCCTGGAAATCAAAAGTTTTACCGAAATAAGAGATGTCTTCTCCTTTTTTATAGTCAAGCTGTCCTGATACGAACCAATGGTTTTCACTACCATATCCCACCCCTAATGAAGCCTGTAACGGAAGAAGGTTTTTGGATTTTGTTTCTTTTTGCTCAATAATGGTTTCCGATCCGCTAAGCTTGGTGGTTTCCTGAGCATCAGAGTATCTGTAGGTACTGTTGACGTACTGTGTCGTCATATTACTGGTATTCCCAAAAGTAGCAGTAGCTCCCAATGTGAACTTCTTATCAGTACGTGTATTTAAAGTCTGGTAGCTTGTACCCAGTGTAAAATTAAAGTTTCTGACCCTGTTTTTAGTTTCATAACCATTAACATATTCACCTACATAAGTCCCAAGGTTACTGTTGTAAGCACGGAATTCATTAAGGTCGTTAAGGTCTCCGAAATAAAGATTGGCTTTTGCCCCTACGGATAATTCCTGATTGATCTTATAAGATACAGCAAGCTGAGCTGTATTTAAAGTTCCGCTTCCTTTAAAGCTGTTTTTGTAAAGAGGAGTTTTATCTTCTGTAAACTGTTCCGTTACGATATCGTAGCTTTTAGAACTGTAAGGCTGATAAGAGATCCCCATTTTCACTTTTGAAGATAATGGAAATGCAATCGAAATATTGGAAAGGTACGTAGAATGCTTTGTAGATTTCATATCGTTATAGTTCGATTTGAAATAATTGTTTTCGTTGGTAGCTTCCAGTCTGATACTCGTAAGTTCAAAATTGGCGTTGTTTGCCGGGTTGGCAAAATTGAAACTACTGGTAAAATCACTTATAAAAGCAGTAGATATACCTCCCATAGAAGCAGTTTCGATCGTATTATCATATTTCACATCTCCAATTCCATAAGTTGCATAAGGAGAGTTGCTTAGACTCTGTGCGTTCAGAAAATATCCAACTGATATGAATGATACTACAAAGATTTTTTTCATTCTTGATTTTTAAAACAATGCGCAAATATCTTAAATATTAATGAATTGTAAAAATTATATGTGGTTAAAGTTTGTTAAGGGCTTTCCTTTAAAAGAAAAATGCAAATTTTCAGCAATAAAAATACACTTTGTAAATGTATCGCCTGACATTAAATTGTAAAATCCAATTTTAAATTTAACTCTCATCATATTATTGATATCACCTATAATACAATCAGATATAAAGCCCTTTCATAATTTTAATCTGCATTCATACATTTTAAGCAGACTTAATTTTATGAAATGAAATAAGATTTTTTATCTTTGAAACATGAATTGGGAGAACATCGCCGGACAGACGAATCTGAAAAAACTTCTTAGAGAAAGCATTGCTGAAAACAGAGTGAGCCATGCCCAACTTTTTGTAGGAAAAGAAGGATACGGAACATTGCCTATGGTATTAGCCTATGCAAGGGAAATTTTCAGCCAGGAAAATGAACATGCTGCTGCGAAGGTTGAGCACCTCAATCACCTGGATCTGCATTTCAGCTTTCCGGTTTTTACGGATAATAAAAACTCGTTAAGCAAAAATAAATTTGACGAATTCAGAGAAATGATCCTGGCTTCTCCTTATGCAAGCTACGACGACTGGACCGCTTTTTTAGAATCAGAAAATAAACAGTTATTTATTTCTGCGGATGAAGTGGATGATCAGAACCAGAAATTTTCTTTAAAAAGTTTTGAAGGCGGAACCAAAATTCTTATTGTCTGGAGAGCAGATAAAATGAATATCGCAGCTTCCAATAAATTTTTGAAATTTTTAGAGGAACCACCCGCAAAAACGGTCATTCTGCTTACGGCCGAAAGTACCAATGATATTCTTCCTACCATTCTTTCCAGGACACAGATTGTAGAGATCCCGAGAATTAATGATGAGGATATTGAAAACTACCTTAAAAAGAACTTTTCTGTTTCCGAAGATAAGGTAAGAGAAATTGTTCATGAGGCACAGGGAGACCTCAATGACGCCATTAAGCTTCTGAACTCAGGAGACAAAAGCAATGAGTTTGAAAAGCTTTTTGTACAATGGGTAAGAGATGCATTTATGGTAAAAAAGAAACCGGAATATCTCAGAAGTATTATTTTATGGGCAAGGGAAATTGCAGGGTGGAACAGAGAAAAGCAAAAAAACTTTCTTAATTACTGTTCTGAGATTTTCAGACTGGCATTGCTTCAGAACTATCAATCTGAAAATCTGGTTTATAAAAAGATCAATGCGAACGGTTTCAATTGGGCCGGTTTTTCAAAATTTATCAGCGGAGCCAATATTGAGAGTATTTTAGAAGAAATTAATACTGCTGATCTCCACCTGACCAGAAACGGAAACCCCAAAATCGTCTGGACCGACCTGGGAATAAAATTATCAAGATATATTCATAAAAGCACATAAATAAACTCCGGTAAATCCCGGAGTTTTTGTTTTTGTCCTGAACAGATTATTATTTCAGCTCTATTTTCCTTATATTTTTACGTTTACTTCAATTGAATGCATTCTGAAAATATTAAAATTATTGTTCAGGTTTTCCCGAATATTAATTCAAAATAAACTCTTTTAAATTAAAAAGTACCTTTCCTGCGCTTTCAGCATATATTATAGAAACCGTCTTTTCTTTGCAATAAATTAAATCTATATTAAAAAATCAATCAATCGTTTGATTTGAATGAAAACTTGTGTACATTTGCGCCCTGAAAAATGAACACTAACATGATTTCAAAAGAAGAAAATATATTATTCGCTGCCGAGAAGCTCTTTGCAGAACAGGGATTCGAAGGAACTTCCACCCGGGAAATTGCAAAGGCGGCGAATGTAAACATCTCTATGATCTCATATTATTTTGGCTCTAAGGAAAAACTTTATGAGAAATTAGTGGAATACAGAATGAATGAAGGTCAGTTTTTCTCAAAAGACCTTTTGGGAAGAACTGACATCAACGATTGGCAAAAGATTGAAAGAGTCATCGATCAGTTTTCTCACAAGATCCGGACTCAAAAATGCTTCTACAGGATTATGCAGAGAGAGCAGCTGCATACCAAGAATCCTCAGATTATAGAATTTTTGAAGCAGACCAAAATGGGATTCCTTTCTATGTATTCGCAAATATTGGAAAGTGGTCTTAAAAATGGAATTTTCACCAAAAATCCACCTATTTATCTCCTTCATTCTACCGTAAGCGGAACCTTGTTTTATGCATTCAATGCAAAAGAAATGTATAAAGAGTTTCTGAATGAAACAGAAGATGAAGAAGCTTTTGATGAAAAATACTACACAGAACTTAATAAACATATTAAATATTTACTAAAAGACCTTTTAGGTTATGAAGAGAATAAATAACTTAGTGATTGCATTATCACTATTCGTAGGAATAGCAAATGCAAATGCTCAGGAGAAAAGAACACTTACTCTTGACGAGGCCGTGCAGCTGGGAATCCAGAACAGCAAGAATCTCAAGATCGATGCAGCCAAGATCGAAGAGGCTACAGCTGATCTTTTGGAGGCTAAAAACAGACAACTGCCGGAATTGAAGGTGTCAGGTAGCTATATGTACCTTCCGATAAAACCGAATGTTGATATCAAACTTCCTGGTCTTGCAGGAGGAGCTGGCGGACCTGAAATACATCAGGTAGTTTACGGTTCTGCTAATCTTAGCGTTCCCATTTACAGCGGTGGAAGAATCAAATATGGAATTCAGTCAGCAAAATATCTGGTAGAAGCTTCTAAATTAAGCACTGAGAATGATAAAATTGCCATTGCTTATAACGTTGCCCAGGCTTATAATAACCTGTTTAAAGCCAACCAGTCCATCAAGGTTTTTGAAGAAAATCTTGCCGCTTCTCAAAAAAGAGATGAAACCTTCCTTAAAATGGAAAACAATGGTTTGATTGCAAGAAATGACAGATTAAAGGCAAATCTTCAGACTTCAAATATTGAACTTCAGCTGTTGGAAGCCAAAAATAACTACAATATTGCCAACATCAATATGGATTTACTGCTTGGTCTTCCTGAAACGACGGAACTGGCAGTAGATGAAAATTATATTGAAGAAGGAACAGATGTAAAACCTGTTGATTATTATGTTAATGAAGCCAGAGAAAACCGTAAAGATTTACAGGCTCTGGCACAACAGAGAAAAGCGGCGGAATTAGGTTCGAAGGCAGCAAAAGCAGAAAATCTTCCTTCCATTGCATTTACAGGAGGTTATGTAGCAGCTGATATCCCTAAGTTTCTTACCGTATACAATGCCATCAATGTAGGAATCGGGGTTTCTTATAACCTGTCCAATCTTTGGAAAGAAAATTCTTCATTGAGACAATCGCAGGCGAGAGAAAAGCAGCTTGCCGCTACTGATGAATTACTGAATGATAACATTAAGCTTGATGTCAACAGAGAATATCAGAACACAGACTATTCGAAAAAGAGAATTGCTGTTTTTGAAAAATCGGCGGAACAGGCTAATGAAAATTACAGAATTACCAAAAATAAATACGACAACGGTTTGGCAACCATGACTGAATTGCTGGATGCAGACGCAGCTCAGATTGCGGCCAATGTTGGCGTGATCAATGCTAAGGCAGATGCTGCACTGGCATACAGAAAACTATTACAGACAACAGGAACTTTAACAATTAAATAATCAGATCGAAACCAAAATGGAAAATAATAATACACAGGCAGCTGAACCTAAAAAGAAAAAAAGTTTAGTTTTTCCTATCATTTTAGCGGCAGTAGTAATCGGAGGAGGGATTTACGGTTACAGAGCCTTTACTTACGGACAGTATCACGAAGAGACTGATGATGCTCAGATTGCTTCCAATATGGCACCGGTAATTTCTAAAATCTCCGGATATGTAGCTCAGGTAAAAGTAAAAGACAACCAGTTTGTGAAGAAAGGAGATACCTTGGTGATTTTGGATAACAGGGATCAGAAAATGGCTCTGGAACAGGCTCAGGCAGCTTTATCTACAGCCAGAAGCAATATTTCAAATGCAGAAGCTACTACAACAGCAACTTCAAAAAATATAGGTTCTTCAGAAGCAGCAGTAGTAACGGCTAATGCTCAGATTGAAGCTGCAAAAGTAAATGTATGGAAAACTTCTCAGGATCTGAAGAGATATGCTAATCTTGTAAAAGACCACTCTATTACGGAACAGCAGTATGAGCAGGCTTTGGCAGCAAAACAATCTGCAGACAGACAGTTGCAGGTTTTAGTGGATCAGAGAAACCAAATTGCTCAGCAAACTCACATCGCTTCTTCTCAGACGGCTGCCAGCTCACAACAAATCAGCGTGGCAGGTTCTGTTGCTAAACAAAGAGAAGTAGATGTAGAAAATGCAAAACTGAATTTGTCATATACGGTAATCCTTGCCCCTGAAGACGGATACGTTGGAAAAGTACCTACACAGGCAGGTCAGTATCTGCAGGCAGGAGCTCAGTTGTTTGCTTTGGTTAAAAACGACCAGAAATGGGTGGTGGCCAACTTTAAAGAAACACAGGTAGACAAAATGGTAGAAGGCCAGAAAGTAAAAATTGAGATTGATGCTTTTCCTGATCAGGAATTTGAAGGAGTGGTAAGCTCATTCTCTCCCGCTACAGGAGCTACTTTCTCTATTCTTCCTCCGGATAATGCGAGTGGTAACTTCGTAAAAGTAGTTCAGAGACTTCCTGTAAAAATTGATTTTGTAAATCTTGACAAGAATATTGCCAAAAGATTAAGAACAGGAATGAACGTGAAGGCAGAAGTTGCTTTGAAATAACATTTAAAATTGTTAAAAGTCAATGAACTTCGTTGTCAATAGTGAATCAGCTTTGCTGTCAATTAAACGGCAGGCTTTACAATTCACTATTCACCTGCGAAGCAAAATTCACCATTGATTTTTCACATCGAAAAAAACTTATGCAAGATTCATTAGTAGAATATGGAGCGCGGAGAGTAATCATTACGATTACAGCCATCCTTTGTGCCCTTCTTGAAATTGTAGACTCCACGATTGTCAATGTTGCCTTGAATGAAATGAAGGGGAATCTTGGAGCTACGCTTTCAGAAGTAGGGTGGGTGATTACAGCGTATGCCATCGGGAACGTTATCATAGTTCCGATGACGAGCTGGCTTTCACAGCAGTTTGGGCGTAGAAATTACTTTGCGGCATCCATCATTATATTCACCGTATTTTCATTCTTATGTGGAAATGCGACCAATATCTGGGAACTCGTGTTCTTCAGATTGATGCAGGGAATCGGGGGTGGAGCCTTACTGGTAACATCACAAACGATTATTACGGAATCGTATCCGATTGAAAAAAGAAGTATGGCTCAGGCTATTTACGGCCTTGGGGTAATTATCGGTCCTACACTAGGGCCGCCTCTTGGAGGATATATTGTTGATAACTTCAGCTGGCCCTATATTTTCTATATTAATATTCCGATTGGAATTGCGGCAACGCTGATGACGCTTCAGTTTGTAAGAAGCCCGAAATATGCAGAAAAACGTAAAGCTTCAGATGTTGACTGGCTTGGAATTGCTCTGCTGGCAGTTACAGTAGGCTCATTACAGTTTATTCTGGAAAGAGGACATGAAGAAGACTGGTTTGAAAGTGGAATGATCGTGGCCTTTACTGTAGCAGCAATTTTAGGATTTATACTCTTCCTTTGGCGGGAACTTACCTTCAAGTACCCGATTGTTGAGCTCAGAGTGCTTAAAAACAGCAACCTGAGGATCGGGACTATGATGTCATTCGTTCTTGGATTCGGATTGTATGGTTCTACATTCATTGTTCCTTTGTATACCCAGAGTATTTTGGGATGGACAGCCCTTCAGTCAGGTGCGTTGATGATTCCGGCCGCATTAACGACAGCCTTTATGATGCCTATCATCGGGAGACTACTGGCAAAAGGAGCAAAACAGCAGATCCTGGTTTCATTAGGGCTCTTTATCTTCTTCGTTTACAGTTTCTGGGGATACAAAATTCTGACACCGGATACCAGTAAAGATGCCTTCTTCTGGATGCTGATTGTAAGAGGAGCAGGTCTGGGATTATTATTTATTCCTATTACCTCTTTGTCATTAAGTACACTAAAAGGGCAGGAGATTGGTCAGGGAGCAGCCTTTACAGGGATGATGAGACAGCTGGGAGGATCTTTTGGGATTGCGGCGATCACGACCTTTATTGCCAATGCAGGACAGAAGTACAGAAATAACTTAATTTCCCACCTGGACGAAAACAGTTTTGATGTTCAGCAAAGACTGGCAGCATTGAAGGCCAATTTCATAGCGAAAGGGATGACTCCTGATGCAGCAATGAATGCCGCATATAAAATGCTCGACTTATCCGTAACAAAACAGGCCACTGTTTTATCTTATATGGATGTATTTCTTTACCTCGGAATCGTATTCCTGATATGTATTCCGTTTATCTTACTGGTAAAAGAAAGAAAGAGCAAAGAAAAAATAGATTTGAGTGAAGCCATGCACTAGATTTTAAAAAAGACCTTCTGAATTTCGAAGGTCTTTTTTTATTGTATCTGCCTTAACATGATAATAAACAATACTTTCTGTTTTCATTCTGTTAAATAAAAAATAATATCACTTATTGGAGAGTTTATTTATTTTTTCTAGCTTTACATTACCAAATGAAAAAAATATGAATAGATTCCCTCACCTTTTAATAATCCATTCAAAAAGGATTCGCCGGAATGCTGTATCACACTTTATCTGATTTCCGGTTATTGAACTGAAAGATCTGGCTGTCTTTCACTTTGCTTTTATATTTCTTAAAGGCAATTTCCCAATATCCGAAAACGGTGTGAAGTATTGTATTCCGTTTTTATTTAGCTAAATCATGATTTCAAGTCACTAATAACTTATTATATATGAATCAAATTCAACTGCCGGAAACTTACGCGGCATTATCAGATTTCAGAAAAAATGATATCTATCTCCCTGAAATGAATCAGGCTCAGATTATTGCAGATTTCTTTCCCGGAACTTTCACAGAGCTTACCCAGCGCCTCTCTGATATTACAGGGGCTTTTTACGGAGGTATGCTCAAACAGATCGGGAAACTTTACGGACCTGAAGCTATTGAACAGATTTCCAGTACTTTTATGTATGATCTGGGATCAAGAATGACACTGAGGAATCTTGAAACAAAACCCAATCTGCAGCCTGGAATTCCGGCCGTTGCAAAAATATTGATAGGAGCAGTTTTTACATCCAGTCCCGAATACAATTTTGAATTTAAAGAATTAAATGACTACAAATGCGAATTGCTTATTAAAGGAGTAGACCGTTACCACAAAATCACAAATAGCCTGCAAATTGCAGGTCTGTTGAATTGGCCAGTCATAAAACCTTTTATACAGGGCGTTTGCGACACCATGGGGCTGGATGTTTTATTGGATATAAAAGTACTCAGACTTGATCCGGACAGCAAGTGCACCTATCATGTCATAGTTTCTGAGAAATAGCTTCCAACATAAATAGTACCTGGAAATTCAATAAGAGCGGACCTTAGTCCGCTTTCTGTATACTAAATCAAGGATAGGTTTCAGCCTAAACATGAAACCCGTGTCTCGCACCCCGCATCGCTAATCAATCTTTTCTATCCATTCAATACCACTCACATCAATCAGTTTCAGACTGTGGATATCATTTTTTTGAAAAATATCATCAATATTCAGTGTCACATCAGCTTTTGCTCCTAAGGGAATTACCAGACTGTGTTTTCCTGGTTTCACTTTGGCAACATGATGATTCTGAATATCCTCTTTAGGAATTCCGGCAAGTTCTTTATGATCCAGTTCCTTTAAAATCTTTCCGTTTTTGTCGAGGATATGAATGCCTATCAGAAAAGAACCATACACATCAGCACCTTCCGTCCTGTAAACTTCGAACGTTAACTTTGAGTGCTGATGAGAGATTTTTGAAATTTCCAGCTTGGGTCTTACCGATTTATTGTGAAGTGTTCCCCACACACCTCCATGAAAGTACTGATTGGTAAAAAGAGTTAACCCCAATATGATGAGTGAGCCCGCCAATACAAAACTCTTTGGATCTGACACAGGAAAATTTCCTGAGCCAAGCCATTGAAACCATTTTTTTTGAGTGAATTTTTTGTTGTTTTTCATAAAATAATGATCCAGAGAATAATGACCACTTCCTGTGAGAAACATAACAAATCCACCGGCTACGCCCAGTACACCAATCTGCCACTCATCAAGGCAGGTTGTTCCCAGCCAGCCGGAACCTAATAAAATCCCGAGAGCAAGGCTGAAAATGCCAATACTCATCAGCCGGGTAAATAAACCGAGGATGATGAATAATCCGACAATTGCCTCAATAATCGTAAAAATCATCATGGAGCGTTGTAAAGCATCAGGATGAGTCACCAGATATTCAATAACAGGTTTTATTCCAAGTGCATTGGGTAAAAAATGGTTGAATTTTTCCCCGATATATCCTTTTTCGTCGGGAATAAGTTTGTTTTCAAGGATGAGACGGCGCCAGAACGCTGAAAAGTAGGTCCATCCGATAACCATACGGAGGGATAAAGTATATAATCCGGCCATGTCTGAAGACTGGCTGTTTAAGGTATGTTTCATTGAAATTAATATTGTATTGTAAAAAACTGTTTTTTATAATCTGACTAAAAAAAGTTTAAACCAGATGAAGTCTAAGTCTTTTAAACAGAATATATTTCGGAGGGCTGTTCCCGGCAGAATGTCTGGAATAGTTATTGAGAAAAGATTTTTCTTCAAAAAGATTGGCTGCAGCTGAATTAAAACCAGATAAAAACTTATGGTAATGGTTTTGAATTTTGGTTTTTGAAACTGCAGTTTCTGAAGAAGCAAAAGCTGTATCACAGCTGAAAGAGAGCGAGGAGGTTGTTTTTACCTTATTAAGCCCGCTGATGTACTGAATGTCAAAAATATCAAGGACATTTCTTTTGACTGAGCACGGAGACAACGAAAACACCAATATAAGCATCGTAATGACACCTTTATAAGTTTTCATATGAAGTCCTGAACTGGGCATAATTACAAAACTACGCTTTATTTCAATATGTATCAGCAGACTTTTAATTAATAATGGATTCTCTTAAAAAAAAATTTGTGCTATTAAAATTTAAAAATAAAAAACACTACTGACGGACAGTTGTCACAATCCCGCTTTATCTTTACAGTCTGAAAGTTTTACAAAATAGAAAATATACTGAAATGAGTTACTGTTTAGCAATAGAAGGAATGCAGCCTGAAAGCAGAAAAGAACTGCACAAAAATTATCATGACAACTATTATGGGTTTCCCATTCACGATGATAATGAATTGTTCGGAAGACTGATTCTGGAAATTAATCAGGCAGGACTAAGCTGGGAAACGGTTCTGAAAAAAGAAGACAGTTTCAGAAAAGCTTATGACCAATTTGATATTCAGAAAATAGCAGCTTATACAGAAGAAGACCGTGAAAGGCTGTTGAGTGACCCTGGAATTATCAGAAATAAATTAAAGGTCAATGCTGCCATTGAAAATGCGAAAACAATCATTGAATTACAAAAAGAATTTGGTTCCTTTGAAAAATGGCTGGAGCACCATCATCCTATGACATTGCAGGAATGGATGAAATTATTCAAAAAAACATTCAAATTTACAGGTGGAGAAATTGTCAACGAATTTCTTATGAGTACCGGATATCTGAAAGGAGCCCATCATGAAACCTGTCCTGTACACTCGAAAGTATTGGCTCAAAAGCCTTTGTGGAAAGAGACTGAGGGAAAGTAGTACACGATTATTCTTTCAATTAATAAGCCTGGATTCCTACGGAATGACCTATAGAACTGTTTGATATTATGTATACACTGTGTCATTCCGTAGGAATCCAGCTTCCGAAAATTAAGAATAGAAAAAGAAAGTCCATTTTATATGTCAGCTGGTTGCTAGGATTTCAAGTTCTGGCTCAAGCCCATTTCTATTGAATTGATCAGATCATTTTTATGTGCCTGTCTCCGTTGAGTGTAAGATCTTTGCAAAACCTTTTAACCCAACCTTTTTATTTCTTTTCCATAATCTGTTTATGTTCGTTACCCCATTTTTCAAACTCAAGAATGATGGGCTTCAGCTTATAACCGATTTCTGTAAGCTCATATTCTACCCTTGGAGGAACTTCTGCATAGACTGTTCTGGTAATGATTTTATCCTCTTCCAGCCTGCGAAGCTGAAGGGTGAGCATACGCTCGGTAATGTTCTGAAGCTTTTTTCTAAGTTCTCCAAATCTCATTTTTCCATTGATCAGATAACAGCATATGGCTAATGCCCACTGCCCTCCGATAATATTGGAAGCATAGATTTCCGGACATTCATCAGCAAGTGCTTTTTTATTGGCAAAATTGGTTGAGGTTTCCTTTATTTTAGTCATTACTTACATTTTTTATAGTACCATACAATAGGTTGCTAATGTACGAAATGTAAGTAACGTGTTGTAATTTTGTGATAGAAATTTAGACATAATGAAAACATTAGTGATTGTGACGCATCCTGATATTGAAAAATCAGTGATCAATAAAAAATGGATCGACGAGTTAAAAAAATATCCTGAAAAATATGTGGTTCATCAACTGTACGAAGCTTATCCTGATGGAAAAATCAATGTGGCAGAAGAGCAGAAGCTGATGGAATCGTATGACAAGATTGTATTTCAGTTTCCTTTTTACTGGTTCAGCAGCCCGCCGCTTTTAAAACAATGGCTGGATGAAGTGGTTTTATACGGCTGGGCGTATGGAAGCAACAGCGGTTTCAAACTGGCCGGAAAGAAAATGACACTGGCTGTTACCGCAGGAATAGATGAAGATGGATATTCTGAAACAGGGGAATATAAATACACGATGAATGAACTTTTCCGACCTTATGAACTGACTTTCGATTATATAAAAGCCGATTATAAAGAACCATTCGTGTATTATGGAATTGAAAGAGATTCTTCCGATGAATGGATCAACAGAAGTGTTCCGATGTATCTGGAGTTTCTGGACAATTTATAACTGAATGAAAGTAAAGTTGAACTTGAATTAAAACAGGTTCAGCTTACTTTTGTATGTATTCAAAAGGCTCCACATTCCAGTCCTGTACATATTTTTTTATGGTATTACTGTCAATATTAAAGGGAACATCCTGATATTTCCAGCCTTTTGAAGGAACTTTTACATCTATAAGGTAGTTTTCAATAGAATAGATGTCAAGTATCGCTGAATTATCGGGTTTTATAGAATCAAAAATGATCAGAAATTTATCTCCTTTCTTATAAGAAAAATTGGCTGTTTTAGAATAGATAATACCATTAACATCATATTTGTAATCTATTCCTACACCATTATTATTTTTGTGATGCCAGTCTGATATAGCTTCTCCAATGGTGTATTTTGGGCTTTTGAGTATATTGTTTATTCCTAAATGGGCACTAATTAAACAAAATATGATAAAAATTACAGTGGCTATCAAAATAATAATGTGAAACTTTTCTGAGATCAATTTTTTCATGCTCCAGTTCTATATTTCTTGTTGAACTTCTGCAGATCTATTGCCTGCTCCTGGAAATATTTTTTAAATGTATCTGAAAGATTTATATCTTTAAATTTCACAAGGGTATATCCACTGTCAAAAGCAATAATTTCTAAAATGCTTTCCTGAATTAAAAAATGATCAGGTTCCCAAACACTTGTATCTTCAACAGATAAGATAGAAAAGGCTGAAGTATCGGGTTCAATAGTATTTGGAACGGCTGAAATGATCCCCCAAATGATCTGAGTATTGCTTTGATAGAGCTGTCCAAATTCCGGATGATCCAACACAAAATAATCTTCATCAAAATTAATGGGAAGAGTCTGATCAGATATAAAATCTAAATCCGTCAAAATCCATTTATAAATGGTAAGATCATTCCATATAGGTTTCAAAACCTCATGAAGATTGGTATGGAATTTTACCTTTTTTGTACTTCTGATAATCCAGTTCATTTATTCTTTATTTAAAACCCTGTTTATTCTTTTCTTTGCTTCTTCTTTTGTAATGCCATTATAAAAGTCGTATACAAACGGATGCTCATAGCTTTGGTGAGGATAAACAAAAGGACGCCCGATAGAATTATTTACTACTACAGTTGTAGGAATACTTTCCTCAAACTCATAATCAGGAAGATAGGTGGAAAGCCATCCGAAATATTCAGCTTCAAATTCCTTGTTATTATAGTTTTCAACATATTCATTGAAGCTCTTTTCACTCAGTGAAACCCAGATTCCATAATCCAGATCTCTACAGTCATCTGTGACTTCCTGTACCAGAACAGTACGGATAAATCTATGGGTATCTTCAGGATCTTCAACAACACATAAATCTGAGGTAAGTTCAGTATTTTTTAACTCCTTTTCCGATAAGCAGTAATAGAAATAAGGAGCATTATAGGCTATCGCAGGCCAGTCTTCTTTCTCTTCTCCGCAGCATTGGCAGATGTATTTCATCATTGTATTTTATTTATAATGTTGATTAAATTTAAAAAGCTAAAATCTTTACCCCACCGTAGGAGTATCCTCTTCTTTGAGTATTTTTTTCTCCTTCATCGTAAGCATCATTCTTTCATATTTGTACTTTTCCCAATCAAATGTGTTGAGAAAATCAAGGGCAGCCTGAAAACCTCTGTTGAAGAGTTCTTCCTTTTCTTCTCTTTTCATAAAGAAGTTCAGCCAACTGCTGGTGCCGCAGTTAACGGTTTGTATACTGTATAGCTTATAAAAAGTATGTTTGGTAAGGAATGTCTTATCGTTAAACCCTTTCAGAGTGCTGATGATATTTCCTGCGTAGCTGAACGGTGTTGTAAGGATTTCTTCACTGGTTTTTCCCTTTTCAGAAAGAATGGCAGAATCACTGGTTAGCTGTACCCCAAAAAGAGGCATTCTCGGATAAAAAACTTCATCAGCGTGAAAAAGGTCAATAGGGAAGTTGGAGATACTGCCGCCATCAATGAAAACTCCTGCTGGGTTTATATTTTCAGGTTGGGTATTCATCCAATACCTCCAGGCATATTTTACAGAATCATCGTTTGTGTTAATTTGTTTCTGGAAAGGTTCAAAGAAAAAGGGTACCGCCATAGAGGCTCTTGCAAATTCAGCCGGACTGATGTGTTTCAGTTCCTCTTCGGACCAGTAGAGATTGGCCATCGTAGGAAGTTCTACCTTAATTTTAGCATTGATATCAGTGGTAATAACCACATATTCTGAGGTAAGAAGATAAAACGGATTGTTTTTATAATAATCATTATTGACGGCACTTTCATAGAAAATTCTGTATCGGGTCTGGTCAATGTGTTCCTGATTTTTTATTCTAATCTTTTCGATGCTTTGCAAAGCTATCTGATAATATTCCTGCCCGTTCCCATAACGGTAGCTGAGATTGAGGCCTTTTTCTTTCTGAATGAATTTTTTATTGAGATCGGCAACTGTTTGTATTCCAAATTGGGCCAGCGCATTCTGCATGGTATTCTGAAAAACATTTCCGGGATTCAGTCCGCTGTTTTCCTTTCTGAAATTATTATAAAGCTTTTTAATACAGAAAAAGAGAATGACAGCCGGAATCAATGGAATCAGGAACATTAGTTTGGCGTTCAGTATGGTTGTGGGAGGAGCCAGAAAAGGAATGCTCAGCAGAATAATGAAAAGAATGACCGCAATGATGGCATTGATCTTAAAAAAATCTTTGTTGTTCAGCATTGCATGAAGGGTCGTCTTTACATACGTTTTCCCATCCATAAAATCTGCAAAATTCCAGCTGAAAAGAATATCCTTAATCAGCTCACTTTTAGGCTCTTCTTTGGTTTTGCAGGCTGCGATAAGCATGGTGTTAATAGCTCCGGCACTCGTTCCTGCTACTTTCAGAAAACGGATCCCGAATATTTCCAGACCATAAAGATAGCCTACCAATGCGCTTCCCCATACACCGCCACCTTCCTGTACAAACTCTATATACTGATTACCGGACTGATCCAGAAGATCAGAGAATTCTTTGGCAGCTATATTCCCGTGTAAGGCAAGCAATTTATCTTTGGATGCCTGTGAAAGAGAGGGATCTTCCAGAATTTTGTTGAGGTTTTCGGTAGTCATGGTATTTTGTTTTGAGGATGTGCCGGTAAAAGACAAAGATCATCAATTAGATGATCAAAATCTTTGTGCCTTTGTATTGATATAAAAATGAATCACCACTGTTTTCGCCTTACATAAATAAATGTACTGATCACAACCGTAGCCATCGCTCCCAATGTTACAAAATATCCATACTTATGATGAAGCTCAGGCATATTATCGAAATTCATCCCATATACCCCGGCAATGAAAGTGATCGGTAAAAAGTAAACAGAATAAATGGCCAACACCTTCATCACCTGGTTGGCTTTTTGGTCCGAAAGTGCCAGGAACATGGAAATAAGGTTGGTAATCTGAATGTTTAAATGATCAAAATCGGCAACGACATCCTTATGCTTATCTTTTAAATCGACAATTTCTGAGTCCTGTAAATTCAGTAGTTTAAATTTATCAATAGCATCCGTAGAGATTACCAGCACGCGGGAATTCAAGCCCGATTTTCGTTTCAGTTTGTAGAGACGGCGGATCTGGCTCGTATGATTCGTGTTTTTAAGAAAAATTTCATTCTCTATATTGTCCATCGTTTCGAACAGACTTAAAGATTCATCATCAAAACTTTTCATAATCAGGATAGCAATCATCAGGGTGATTTGCTGAGGAGTAACATCTTCCTGAATCAGGGAGACTTTTTTCTTGGTCTCTGTGATACTTCTGGTTTTCATCCTGTGGATGGTAATAATGGTATTTTCAACCAGAAAAATCCCAATCTTGGTACTGATATCACTGATGGTATTCAAATTCTTTCTTTCCAGCTCTGTACTTTCACGGAGTAAAAAGAATTTTACATTCCCGTCTTCTTCATATTTCGGAAGGTGATTAGGGTCCATCGTATCTTCCAGAAGAAGGTTGTTGATTTCATATCTTTCATGAAGAAATTTCAGGTCTTCTAAAGTAGGAGCCTCTACATCTACCCATTCGCACTGGGAGGTTCTGTATATCGTATCAATTGGCATAAAGTAAAAATACTAATATTTTGAAAAACTATGTGTTAAATAAGTTTTATCTTTGCCAAAATTAAAAAACTATATGATTAAAAGTACCATAAAAGGGGTGGGATTTTATGTTCCAGATAACGTTGTTACCAATGATGATTTAGCAAAACTAATGACTACCAATGACGAATGGATTACGGAAAGAACAGGTATCAAGGAAAGAAGACACAGAAAAAACAGATATGACTCTCAGGAAACCAGCGCTTATCTAGGTTTTAAAGCTGCAGAAAAAGCCATCCTCAATGCTGGTCTTACCTCAAAAGATATTGATTACATTGTTTTTGCAACGCTTTCACCGGATTATTATTTTCCGGGATGTGGTGTCCTGCTTCAGGACATGCTGGGATGTGATACGATCGGAGCATTGGATGTAAGAAATCAATGTTCAGGATTTGTATATTCTATGAGTGTGGCTAATGCATTCATCAAATCCGGTACTTATAAAAATATTCTTGTGGTAGGAGCAGAAGTTCATTCTTTCGGATTGGACTTTTCTGATGAGGGAAGAGGTGTGTCTGTTATTTTTGGAGACGGGGCAGGAGCCATTGTTCTTTCTGCATCAGAAGATGAAAATGCAGGAGATATTTTAGCGATGAATATGCATTCTGAAGGAAAATATGCTGACGATCTTTGTACCCAGTTCCCGGGTTCAAAATTCGGATGGAGCGACAGAATGAGAAAAGATCCTGAAAATGTAACGAACAAAGAAGTATATCCGATCATGAACGGAAACTTCGTATTCAAGCATGCGGTAACAAGATTCCCCGAAACCATGATGGAAGCTTTGAACAAAGCCGGAAAGACGGTTGAAGATCTTGATATGTTTATTCCGCACCAGGCGAATCTGAGAATTGCCCAGTTTGTACAGGAAAAATTCGGATTACCGGATGAGAAAGTCTTCAACAACATCCAGAGATACGGAAACACAACAGCAGCTTCTATTCCGATTGCTTTAAGCGAAGCAATTGAGCAGGGAAAAATAAAAAGAGGCGACCTTGTCCTTCTTTCTGCTTTCGGAAGCGGATTTACCTGGGGCAGTGTTCTGTTTGAATACTAAGAGAAGCTTTATTTTCAATTATACCACAACTCAAGTGCTCAATTTCTATATTTTGGAAGGGGGCGGAAATTCAAAGGATTTTTGACGGGGTGGTTTTATACATCATAAAAAAACGCAGAACTCTGTTCTGCGTTTTTTATGATAGACCTTAATCAATTAAAGACTTTTCAGTAATTTTTCCGTGTCTGTAGAATCCTGTCCTGTACTTTTGGCCAGTTCAATAGACTTTTCAGCCCATATTTTTGCATTTTTCTTATCACCTACCTTATTGTAAAGATTGGCTAAAGTATCTGTATTGGCAAAGTTCTGGTCTTTCTTTACAGATTCCTGTGCCCATGCAATGGCTTTTTCCAGAGAAGCTTTATTGCTCACATTCTCAAAGAAGTTCCATGCAAGAGAGTTCAGTTCTTCAGAACCTGCTGCAGAATAATCTTTGTAGATATCAAGGATCAGCTTTTCATACTCAGGAATATCTTTATTCTTTAAAGCTCTGTTAGCTTTCATTCTTTTTAAGATCTTGTCAGCCTCTTCTTTGCTTAGAAATTTCTGTGCTTCGGCCATAAAATAGCTGTCATCCCATTTTTTAGTATCCGGATTATAAGCTTTTTTAGAAATAGTATTCAGCTTGATATTTTTCTCAAACTTTTCATATTTATCTTCCGGGAAGAACTTAACGATATCAGCTTTTTTATCCTGGAAAATTTTGTATAAAGGACTGTCTGTAGTCTGTACTCCTGAAAGAAGCATTTGGATATCTTCCTGATCTAAAATTGTTTTCTGCTGAAAGTAACGGTTAAGAACTTTTCCGGCAAACTCGGCGTCATTATACATGGTAAGTCCGGCAAGATTCTTTAAAAACTCAGGATTTTTTTCTCCCTTTTCAAACTGCTGCTTCAAAGAGGTTAGTCTTTTATTGGGATCTTCAGCGTCTTTCGCAAACTGGATAAAGTCTTTTTCTTCCACATATCCTAAAGTTCTGTGCACAGCTTCACCGTTTCCGTCGATAAACAGGTAAGTAGGAAATGCTTTTACATTATATTTTTTGGCCAGCTCAATTCCTTCTCCTTTTTCCATATCAATTTTCGCATTGATAAAGTGGGAATTATAGTAATCGCCTACAGACTGAAGCGGGAAAATATTTTTAACCATCAGTTTACAAGGTCCGCACCATGAAGCATATGCATCAATGAAGACCAGTTTTTTTTCTTTTTTTGCTTTGGCAAGAATGGAGGCAAAATTGCCTTCTTCAAATTTAATTCCCTGTGCCCATGCAAGGACTCCTATAAAGATTGAGGAAAGTATGGCTATTTTTTTCATAAAAACTTTTTATTCCCTGCAAATGTAATAAATATGAAGACACCTGAGCCGTCCATATTAAAAATAATTATACAGGAATTTTGGTTTTAAAACAGAAATCAGTTTATATTAAAGAAAACCATATATTATTTCTGTCTTATTATTAAAATTAATGTAAATTGGTGTTTTTGGTTAAATGATTAAATTTCAATATAATGTTTTAATAAAAAATAAAATATCACTAGTTTTGTAAAAAACAAAAAGACACTCCGTGAAATCAATGATGAATTATTATAAAATGAAAATAATAATTTGTTTTTCTATGCCTAAAAGTCTTTTGAAATTTTTGTTTTTGCTGGCAACAGCAATTCCCATATTTGCCCAGAAAAAAAATAGCTTTGATCTTATCTGTGAAAGGACTTCTTCTGTTACAGCCTATAAAGATTTACCCAAAGCCATCAAAACAGCAGATTCCCTCTATATGAAGGCACAAAAGCCATCAGAGAAAATAAAATGTCTTATCCTTTCTTCAGAGCTGTACCATCATGCCGGTGAACTTAAAAAAGCAATCTGTTACAGTGAAAATGCCCATTCGGTAATCAATCTGACTAATGATCCTGAATGGATGGCTGTAGTAACCCGATTACTTGCGAGACAATATAGACAGGTAGGGTTATACGAAAGATCCAAAAAATATATTATAAAAGGACTGCAGGCTTCAGCCCGGATCACCGATTTTCAGAAAAGTAATGAAGCCGCAGGACTGCTGAATCAGGAAATGGCTTTTTATGAAATGGAGATGGGGAATTATCCTAACGCTATACAACATATCGAATCCTCCCTGAAATATTTTGAAAAGATCAATAGTTATAATGAAAACAGAACCGCAGCGGCATCTTATCAACTATTGGGAGATGTCTATTTCAAGCTCAATAATTATTCTGTCTCTGAAGATTACTATCGAAAAGCGGAAGGATTGCTAAAGAAAGGAAGCTGTACGCTGGGATTAGTTTATAATGGCCTGGGAGGAATCCGTTTGAAGCAGAAAAACTGGAAAGATGCTGAACTGTATCTTAAAAAAGCAGAAAAAATTGCCGATACTTCCCGAAGTCTTAAACTTAAAAAAGCAGTTTATTCCAATATTAATGATTATTATGAAGGAGTTGGGGACAATTTCAAGGCTTCTTTATATGCGGTAAAATATGTACGTGCCTATGACAGTATTGCAGCGCGCAACCAGAGTTTTGCCATAAAAGATTTTGAAAATCCCAAAGGAAAAGCTACGAAAAAAAATACGCAGATGAATGGAGTGAAGAATGCAGCTATTGTCATTCTGTCCCTTTCATTGGTTGGGCTGTTTCTTTTTATTAGGAGAAAACAGAAAAAACAGCGGTCAAAGCTTAGAAATATTATCAGAACCCAGTTGAACATGATCGGTAACAGGACACACTATCCTTTACAACAATCTGGTGATTTTGAGTTTTCCAATATTTTTGTGGAAGAAATTGATGAAAAAGACTCCGAGACAGACCGAAGAAGAAATGACTCTCTGATGACCCCGGAAACAGAATCAAAACTGCTGGAACTGCTTGAGGATTTTGAAAAAGGTAATCTCTATAACAATAAAGGCATGTCCCTATCTTTTCTCGCCGGAGAATTGAACACCAATACAAAATATCTTTCTTACGTGATCAATCAGCATAAAAATGCAGATTTTAAAACGTATATCAATCGTTTAAGAATCAACTATATTGTAGACAAACTGATCAATGATGAGAAGTACAGACAGTATAAAATAAGTATCCTTGCTGATGAATGCGGATTTTCTTCCCACAGCAAATTTGCTGCAGTCTTCAAGGCGGTCACAGATTATTCTCCATCAGCTTACATTAAATATCTGGATAGTGAAACCCGGTCAGATAAAAAATAGTCATTTTCCCGAAAATGATTAAAAACGGGCATTTTATTCAATTCTATATTGCTATTTTCACGAAAATGAACAACCTATTATTTTAAAGGAACCCTTTGCTATTATATCTTTGTGGCAGTTTCAAAGTATACAACAATTCTGTTACAGCTTATCACTTTTATTTCATTTTTGAACTAAGATCATTATAAGAGAAACTGCCATTCCCATTTTTTAAACTTTTTAAGGAAATATTCTGACCAGAATATCTGCCATATCCTATAATCGGGGTTGATTGCCCGGTTTTTTTTCAGTCAAGTTTTTTTAAGTGCAAATCCACAGACGTCTGTGGATTTGTGATTTTATTTAACTTTCGTACTGTCGGTTTTTACTTTTGAAGAATCCGGGGAAGGGATTGAATTCGCTACAGCAGAATCTCCCATTCTGTTTCTTAAGGAATCTTTATTGTGAGCATCTTTATATTCCTCTCTTTTTTCTTTGTTTTGAGCACAGCTTCCAAGGAAAAGAAGTCCAAGAACTGCTCCTATCCATAATTTTCTCATAATAGTTAATTTTGATTGTTGATGTTAATCAAATATAAGGATTAAAAGATAAAAGATAAAAGATAAAAGATAAAAGATGTTCTTTAAATTCCGGATTCAATAGAGGTGGGCTTAGCCCGCCGTTAGAAATAATATATAATCACCGGCTGTAGTCAAAAACCTGGAATAAACGTCTTTTCAAGCCAAAATTTCAATATCCAATATTTATGGTTATCCAATAAAAAAATCTGCAGCGCTTTCATCTGCAGATTTTCCATTTTAAATTAAACGTATATACATGTTATTTGACAGGAGACGTTGCCATAGAATCCCTTTTGATCATGATTGTATCAGGATTCGTCCTTTTTGTAGTCATCGTATCAGTAGTTGTAGGCGGTATACTTTTTTGGGTACTGTCTACTGTTGCTGAATCTCTGCTACTTGTTGACATTGTCGATTCTTTGGTTCCACAGCTCACTGCAAATATTCCTATTCCGACAGCTGTTAGCAATAACTTTTTCATATTATTTTATTTTGGGGTGTATAATAACAGAAAATCAATAATTATTCCTAACAGGACATTGAAAATCGTAAAATATAGGTAAAGTTTGTTAAAAGATGTTAGGTAGCAGGTAGCGGATTGTAGGGATGAGGAGTTAGGTATTAGGAGTTAGAGTGTTGGAGAGTTGTGGGGAATTGAGTATTGAATATCGAGTATTGAGTATCGGAGGAGTAAAAGTGTATTTCTGGATCCCCATAACTTTAAACCTTGAACTCTAATCCCCGCAACTCGCTTCCCGAACCTCGCATCCGCCTATCACCACAAAAAAGCCCCGAAACCGAAATTCCGGGGCTGTATTCAAGGAACAGACAACAAATTACTCATTGGCCATTACTCATTATTTATTAATTATCCCAGGTATGGATATTTGTAGTTTTTAGGAGAAACAAAAGTTTCTTTTACGCTTCTTACAGAAACCCATCTTAGAAGGTTCATTTTAGAACCTGCTTTATCATTTGTTCCTGAAGCTCTACCGCCACCGAAAGGCTGCTGTCCTACTACGGCACCCGTTGGTTTATCATTGATGTAGAAGTTACCTGATGCGTTTTCTAAAGCTTTGTAAGCTTCAGCGATTGCGTAACGGTCTTGTGAGAACACAGAACCGGTCAATGAATAAGGAGATGTTGAATCTACAAGTTTAAGGGTCTCTTTCCAGTCCTGATCTTCATATACGTAGATCGATAAGATTGGTCCGAAGATCTCTTCAACCATACTTTCGTAATGAGGATTTGTAGTTTCAATTACTGTTGGGTGTACGAACCATCCTTTAGAATCATCATATTTCCCACCGATTGCAACAGTAGCTTCACCTGAAGCGTTCGCTCTGTCGATATATCCTTTACATTTTTCGAAAGAATTCTTGTCGATTACAGCGTTGACAAAGTTAGAAGTATCTTCCGGCGAACCGATTTTGATAGTGCTCATCTGAACTTCCATTACTTTTTTCACATCAGCCCAAAGAGACTTAGGGATATAAGCTCTTGAAGCTGCAGAACATTTTTGTCCCTGGTATTCGAAAGCACCTCTTACCAATGCAGTAGCTACAGCTTCCACGTTAGCAGACGGGTGAGCAATAACGAAGTCTTTACCACCAGTTTCTCCAACGATTCTTGGATATGTTCTGTAGTTGTGGATATTATCACCGATCATTTTCCACATTCCCTGGAATACTTTTGTAGAACCAGTGAAGTGAAGACCTGCAAAATCCGGGTGAGCCAATACTTTTTCAGCAGTTTCTTTTCCATCTGTAAAGATCATGTTGATAACCCCTGCAGGAAGACCCGCTTCTGTTAATACATCCATAATTACTTTTGCAGAATATACCTGCTTGTCAGAAGGTTTCCAAACCACTACGTTTCCTAACATGGCCATACAAGTAGGAAGGTTTCCGGAAATCGCTGTAAAGTTGAATGGAGTTACTGCAAAACAGAACCCTTCTAATGGTCTGTATTCAACGCGGTTCCAGATTCCGTTATCAGAAACCGGCTGCTCAGCATACATTTCTGTCATGAACTCTACGTTGAATCTTAGGAAGTCGATGAACTCACAAGCAGAATCAATTTCAGCCTGGTGTACGTTTTTAGACTGCCCGATCATTGTTGCTGCATTAATCACATCTCTGTAAGGTCCTGCCAAAAGATCGGCTGCCTTTAAGAAAATTGCTGCACGCTGTTCCCAGCCTAGTTCATTCCACTCTTTTTTAGCTGCCAATGCCGCGTTGATAGCGTCATCCACATGCTGCATACCACCCTGATAGTAGAATCCAAAATCATGAGAATGATCCTGTGGAGACTGAAGCTGTACTTTTGTTTCAGTTTTTACTTCTTTTCCATTGATAATCATTGGGATTTCTACCTTTTCAGCCCACATTTTTTTATAAGTGTCGATAAGGCTTTTAACTTCCGGAGATCCCGGTTCGTATGAGTTTACAGGCTCGTTTACCGCTAATGGTACTTGCGAAATTGCTTTTGACATATTACGTTTTATTATTTTATTAAATTAATAAGATGTGTATACAAATTTACGATAATTATAAGGAAAGAAAAAATGCCGTCTTTTTTTGTCAGATAAACCAGAAAACAGATCTGATACTATTATTTATGCTTTTTCTGAGATAAATTTTTATTAAATCTTGATGTATTTTCAGAATTCTTTAGGTTTTAGAAAAAAATACACCATTTTGTTATAATTATAGGAATTAAGACAATAAAACATTTGTCATAGTTTAAGAATTGCTGTTAATGACTGTAAATAAAGAGTTTATGTTACAATGTTAAAATTATATAAATTCACTTTTGTTGCGATTTTGAACATTTTAAATAATTTTTTGATAGCCGGAGGATCAGATTGTTCTAATTTTACATCATTATTATCAGGTATGAAAAAATAGTCTTATTTTTCTCTTTTGTGATATTTTTCTCAGCGTTGTGTGCAGGTCTTTTTGCACATAAAGGGAAAACTCAGCCATATTCTCATATCCTTTCAAAAATTCATCTTTTACAGCAGAAATCTGATCAGCAGACTCAGCCTGAACTCTATAGTTTTTCAGATGTGCAGGATGTGCAGGATGTGCAGGATTCCAACGACTGGGAGAAAGTAAAATTTGATTACTCAATACTTGCACAGCATTGGCTGCACTATTTCTTTGCAGGTTACACTTACAATACACAGGTTGCGGCTGTTCAAAACCGCGTTTATATTACGTCACCAAGATATATCCTGTATCACTGTCTGCAGGTAGCGGGCTGCTAATCCCTTTTCTTAATTTTTAATGATCCGTTGTGGTTTGTATTTATGTCAATACAGATCTGAAAACATCATTTCCCATTTTACATTTTTGAACATTTCTGTTTGCCTTTACGTAGAGGTGAAACGGATATTGTTTGTCCAATTTTAAATAAAAAATATTATGCACTTAACACCGAGAGAAACGGAAAAGCTTATGCTGTTTCTGGCAGGCGAACTCGCTCTGAAAAGAAAGGCAAGAGGCCTTAAATTAAACTACCCGGAATCCATCGCTCTGATCAGCCACTTTCTGCTTGAAGGCGCAAGAGACGGGAAAAAAGTAGCCGAACTGATGCAGGAAGGAGCCAACCTTCTGACCAAAGAAGATGTGATGCCAGGCGTTTCAGAAATGATCCACGATGTTCAGATTGAAGCAACCTTCCCGGATGGGACAAAACTGGTAACCGTACACAATCCAATCCGCTAATACTACTGATTATGATACCAGGAGAAATTTTTGTAAAAGAAGGAACAATTATCTGCAATGAAGGCAGAGAAACTGTAAAAATAAAAGTAACCAATACCGGAGACAGGCCTATTCAGGTAGGTTCACACTTCCATTTTTTTGAAGTTAATAAAGCGATGAGCTTTGACCGCGAAAAAGCTTTCGGAAAGAGACTGAATATTGTAGCAAGTACTGCAGTACGTTTTGAGCCGGGGGAAGAAAAAGAAGTGGAATTGGTAGAAATAGGAGGAACCAAAAAAGCAATGGGCTTCAATAATCTTGTCGATGGGCAGGTAGATTCTGAAGAACAGAAAAAAGTAAGCCTTGCAAAAGTTGAAGAGTTAAACTTTAAAAATCATTAAGATGAGCTTACACGTAGACAGAAAACAATACGCCAATATATTAGGTCCTACAGCCGGAGATAAAATCAGACTGGGCGATACTGAAAATAAAGAGTTGGAGAGAAATTATCTTAAAGGTATTCTGATGCCGGTGATTCCGTATCGTACCACATTCAATTTTATTATTTTCGTTACCAATGGGCATATCAGACAGTATCTTGAAAATAAAGAATATCATGCGGAAAAAGGAGGCGTGATCTTTATTAAGCAAGGAACAATTACCGCAACTGTTGAATTATCAGAAGATATTGAAGGTTTCTTCCTTGCTTATGAAAATAATATTCTGTCTGAACAGGAACTGCCAAAACATAAAAGCAGTATCTTTTCATGACCCCTTTCCTTAATCTGGATAGCCTGACCTACGGAACCATCACACAGCTTCTTCCGATAATGGAACAGGAATTATGGTTGAATAATCTCAATGTGAATGATGTCGCTGTGACAATACTTCATCTGATTCTGATCAAAATGCTGAGTACGGATTCTGATACCCATCACAAATCTGCAACACGCCCCATGGAGCTGTCCCTGCAGTTCCGGGATCTTTTGTTCAAATACCATGTCGGAGAAAAGAGAGTGGCTTTCTATGCCGATAAATTGTCTGTTACAGAAAGTTATCTGAATAAATGTGTCAAAGGAGTTACTCAGAAATCTCCAAAACAATGGATCAATGAGATTGATATCAATTACAGCAAAGCATTACTTCATTCCAGTAAAGATATTGCAGAGATTGCCTACGAACTGAATTTTCATACCGCATCCCATTTTACCCAGCTTTTTCAAAAAAATTGCAGGAATTACCCCAAAGGAATACAGGATTCAGTTTTTGAATAACAGCAGGATTTCAGTTTGATATAAAGAATCGAATTTGTGTAATGTCAATGGTCAATTTTTGCTGCGTAAGTGAATAGTCAATGATGCTGAAGTTCAGAATAAAAAATTCACTGCGAAGTAAATTTACCATTCACTATTGATTGGTCTCCCTTACATCTTTTCATTTTCCAGAATCTTCAGCACCAGTCTTTCCTCTTTTGTAAGATCGGCTTTTCCGTCATTTTCTTCTATCACTTCCAGTTCATCAAGATATTTTTTGATGGTATTATTCTCATAAAGGTTGATGACCAAAGGATGAACATAATACTTTCTGCAGACAGCCGATGTATTTCCCAGGTTTTCTGCCACGATGTCCAGGGCTTCTTTTACCTTCTTTTTATATTCACTGTCATTTTCCGCATACCCGATTTCTTTAAAAGCGATCAGAGCACTTACGGTTCCGGACCATGTTCTGAAATCCTTTGCTGTAAAATCTTCACCACTGATCTCTTTGATATACTCATTCACCATCCCGGAATCTACAGAATGACGGTTTCCTTCATCATCAAAATACTGAAAAAGCTCTTTCCCGGGAATATCCTTGCATTTCTGAATAAGCCTTGCCAACCTTGGACTCCTGAGATCGATTTGATGCATGATACCTTTCTTTCCTTTAAAAGAAAAAGAAATTTTTTGTCCTTTTACCTTTACATGCTTATCCTTTAATGTGGTCAGACCAAAAGAACCGTATAATTTTTCATATACATTATTCCCGATACGGATATTGGTTCTTTGCATAAGGCTTACAATTAAGGCAAGGATTTTTCGCTTCTCAAAATTTCTCAGGGCAAGATCCTGTTCTATATGCAGACGGATGTCCGGTAATGCATACCCGAACTGAAGCATTCTGTAAAATTTTGTATGATTTCTTAAAGCACTCCACAGAGGATGGTAGCGGTATTGTTTTCTTTTTTTTACATCGAAACCTGTGGCCTGAAGATGGCCATTGTCAAGAGCACAGATCCATACATTTTCCCAGGCAGGCGGAATCACCAGTTTATTGATCCGGGTAATTTCTTCTTTATCCTTTATTTTTTCGCCGTCTTTATAATAGGAATATTTCTTTCCGGTTTTCTTACGGGTAATTCCGGCGGTTTCCGCATCGGTGGTATATACGAGATGTACCGCCTTTGCAGAAGCTTCCGGATCCTTCATTATTTTAACAATTTTTGAAGGCTTAAGGTGAGAAATGATCTCCAAATCTGTATTCTTCTCCATAAAACATGGTTAAGAGTTTTTACCCTTCGAAAAAATCAGTAAAATAATCCCTACTATCACACAGACTAAGATTATTCCCCACCACATTCCTGCCTTAAAAATTGTTTCTACGGCTTCACAACTTGTTAATGTCAGTATACTTAACAGTATAATACTGTAAAAGCTCCATTTTTTCATAGGTATATATTTTGTAGGTGTGTTAAATTCTGAGTCGGTCAGCTCTCCATTTTTTGATAGACCTTTTAATTTCATCTCCTGAGATGTTTTCATGAAGCGCCCTGTATAAAAGCTCTTTGAATTCATCATCATACGTAAATCTCAATGCAGCAATCTGATCGAATTTCAGTTTTTCAGCAGTTTCATCAGACCTTTTATTGAAAATTTCGAAATAACGCTGTTTAAACTCCAGTATAACCATCCGGTTTTGAAGTCCCAGTGCATAATGCTGCCTTGTCATCAGTGCCAGATAAAAAAGCAAAAAAATCACGACAGAAAACAGTATCCAGATCAGCTGATTTCCGGGGTCATCCCAGATTTTGTAAATTCCTAAAATCTCCAATATCATAAGCAATGGAAGATAAATAAAATGATGTGGCGGATAAAATTTCCTGTGGTTATTGTAGTTTTGCTGTTTCATGCAATAAAATGTAGCAATAATCTTTCCAAAAATTTATTATTTTGATAATGTGGTAGTTTTTTTTACTTAAAAATGATGTATTTTATGAAATATATTTAGTGGTTGGTTTTTTACTGACCTCTTTGACAATAAAGAATTATAAAGTAAAATAGCGGGTAGATTTACCTTTCAGACATCAAATTTTTTGTAACTTTCGGTGGTTAAAAATAAAAAGAATGACTTCAAAGGAAAAAGTTGCTGCGCTTCGTGAAGAAATGCAGAAAAATAATGTTGATGCATTTATAGTATATTCTGCAGATCCGCATATGAGCGAATACCTTCCTGAAGAATGGCAGGAGAGAGCTTGGCTGTCAGGTTTCTTAGGTTCTGCCGGTTTTGTGGTGATTACCAAAGATAAAGGCGGACTTTGGACGGACGGAAGATACTTTACACAAGCTGCTATAGAGCTGGAAGGTTCCGGAATTGATCTTTTCAAAGATGGAATGGAAGGAACTCCTAATTATATCGATTGGATTATTTCAGAAATTCCTTCAGGTGGTAAAGTGGCAGTAAATGCTGTTGCAGCCTCTCATGCCAACTGGGAACTGCTTTCCCAAAAATTCAACTCCAAAAATATTACGCTGTCAGATATTCCGCTTTTAAAAGAAGTATGGAAAGACAGAGGAACTCCATCTGCTAACCCGATTTTTGTGCATCCGGTAGAAAGAGCCGGTAAATCAGTATCCGATAAAATTGCTGCGATCCGTCAGAAAATGGAAGAGCAGGAAGCTACCGTACACATTATCTCAAGTCTTGATGATGTAGCGTGGACACTGAACCTGAGAGGAAGTGATGTAGAAAGTAATCCTGTATTCTTAGGATACATTGTGATTACTAAAAACGACGCTGTTCTGTTCACAGGATTAGAAAAGATGGAAGTGGCTGCGAGAAAACAAATGGATGATTCCTTTGTGAAAATGATGCCTTACGAAGAATTTTACAATTATCTGAAGACTTTCAAAAACGAAAAAGTTCTGGTTTCTCCGAACAGCAACCAACAGATTTTTGAAACATTAAAATCAGACAATCAGTTTATCAAAGCTCCGGTTCCGGGGAATCTTATGAAAGCCCAGAAAAATGAGGCTGAGCTGGAAGGTTTCAGAACAGTAATGGTAAGAGACGGAGTAGCCATGGTGAAATTCCTTTATTGGCTAACGCACAACGCAGGAAAAGAAGCCATGAATGAGTATTCTATCGGACAAAAACTGAGAGAATTCCGTGCAGAAGGTGAAAACTTTGTCGGAGAAAGCTTTGGTTCTATCGTAGGATATAAAGATAACGGTGCTATCATGCACTATTCTGCCAAAAAAGAAGGAAGCAAAGAAGTGACCAACGAGGAAACAATCCTGGTAGATTCAGGAGGCCAGTACCTTGAAGGAACTACAGATATTACGAGAACTTTTGCCTTAGGAACCCCTTCGGAAGAGTTTAAAAGAAATTCGACATTGGTGCTACAGGGATTGATCCGTTTATCTATGGTGAAATTCCCGAAAGGAACAAAAGGAGTACACCTGGATGCTATTGCAAGACTACCGCTATGGATGGAAGGAAAAGACTTCAACCACGGTACAGGACATGGGGTAGGAAGCTTCATGAATGTACACGAAGGACCGCAAAACATCAGAAAAGATCTGAACCCTCAGGAACTTCTTCCGGGAATGGTTTGTTCAAATGAACCGGGTTACTATCTGGAGGGTCATTATGGAATTCGTCATGAAAACCTGATTGCAGTAAAAGAAGCAGAAAAAACAATTCACGGAACATTCTATGAATTTGAAACATTAACATTCTGCCCGTTCTTCAAAGATACAGTGGTAAAAGAAATCCTTTCAGAAAGCGAAATCGCATGGCTGAATGACTACCATAAAACTTGTGAAGAAAAGCTTGCTCCACACCTGGATGGAGAAGTTAAAGAATGGTTCCTTCAACTGGTAAGCCCTCTTTAATAAAGATTCAAAGGTGAAAGCAGGTGACAATCATTACTTTAAACCTTGAATGATAAACATTAAACTGAATATTGTTAGATAATCCAAAAGTCCTGTAAGGTATTTCCTGCAGGGCTTTTCGTTTTATACAACCGTATTTTTACGGATATAATTACAGGGATTCCACTGATGCATAAAAAATAAGGTTCACCTATCTTTGTTACAACAAACATCATTCATATCTTCATAAATAACTCAAGTAAATTCAAAACGGTAGATCATCTCGTCCTGAGATGATTTTTTTGTTTTCAATTGAAATCTGTATGACTATATATTCGCTTAAAAAGAGGCTATCCCAAGTCTAAAAGTGTCATTCTGAACACAGACTGAAAGTCTGCGAACGCAGTTCAGGAATGTAGTGAAGAATCTCACGATTCTGATTATTAATGAGATTTTTCCTTCGTCAGAAGTCGAAGATTCGACATAGTCAATGACAAAAGCCAAATTATTTCACTTTTGAGATAGTCTCCGTCTTTGCTTTCTTAAAATAGAATTTTATAAAAATGAAAATGCTGCGTTTACAAAGAAGTATTTTATTTATTTTCGCTGAAACTTATTTGATATCATGGAACGTGACTATTTTCGAAGCTTTAATCTGTTTTCAGAAAATGAAATTGAAGAATTTCTGAAGCATTCCGAATTCAGGCATATCAGCAAAAATGATTATTTCATACAGGAAGGAGAGCTTTGTAAGGAAGTAGGCTTGGTGAAGTCTGGTATCTTTCGTTCCTTTTACACTTCTGATGAAGGAAAAGATATGACATATTGCTTCAGGTTTCCCAATCATATGATCGCTGCCTATTCCTCATTTGTTTCCGGATGCCCAAGCAAAGAAAGTATGCAGGCTATTACTGATGCTGAGTTGATTATTCTTAAAAAAGATGCGGTAGATGAGCTGGTTCAGAACAGTCTTAACTGGACAAAGTTTTTAAAAATCATTGCAGAGCAGGAATATCTTGAACTGGAATCACGGTTTTTTCAGCTGCAGAGAGACAGCGCAGCCCAGCGCTATCAAACACTGTTAAAGAATCATCCTGATTATATTCAAAACATTCCTTTGCAGTACCTGGCTTCCTATCTCGGCATTACGCAACGTCACCTGAGCCGCATCAGAAAGGAAATTTCTTTTTAGACATTTGTCCTGCTTATTGAAACAGCAGCGCTCTACTTTTGTCAAAAAAAGTTATGGAGCAAAATATTCTGATAATTGGAGGAAATGGATTGGTAGGTAAAACAATTTCCCGGATTCTGAAATCAAGAAATCCTCATCTTACTGTTTTTATCGGAGGAAGAAAAGGGGGGGAAACAGATAAAGACCTGAAAATCGATGTTACAGATCCTTCCTCTTTTAAAGTGATCATTGAGAAAAAAATACAACTCATTATCCTTTCCGTGAATGATAAAGAAGATCATGTACTTCGTTTTGCGATTAATCACCACATAGACTATCTTGATATTACAAAACCTACTCCGGCTTTGGTGAAGGCTTATGATATTGCCGGTAAATCAGATGTTAACAGCAGAATTGTTTTCAGTTCAGGCTGGATGGGCGGGATTGTCCCGGGATTGGCTAATATTCTTTCAGACTCAGGAGATATTGATGAAGTAAAACTGTTTGTCTATTATTCCGTAAAGGATCTTGCAGGTGAGAGTTCAGCTCACTTTATGGCAGAAAATGTAGCCGTTCCTTTTGTGCATTATAAGAACGATAAACCGGTTTCTATACGACATTTTCTTAATACGGAAACCTTCAATTTTTCTTATGGAATCGGGCCGAGAAGTGCCTATAATTTTGATGTGCCGGATCTGTATATTCTCAACAAAGTGGAAAGAATTTCCGATGTGAGTGTGAAGATGACCTACAATTCAAAATTCATAACCTGGCTGCTGGGAGCATTTCAATATCTAAGAATCTACAATATTCTGTCTTTAAAAGAAAGAAAAATGATTTTTGGATCCAGTGGTAACGGAGATCAGGCGGTCTTTGAAATTGTAGTCGATGATCCGTCAGGACAAAAGAGACTGAGTTTGCAGAGTGAAAAAGGACAGGCAGAATTAACCGCTTTATCTGCTGTTCTGCACACCGAAGAACTGTTGAGAAATCCTCATGAAAACAAGGTGTATTTCAGCCATCAGCTGCATGAGCCTTTATCATTAATGGAACAGCTTAATGCCTACGATTCTATCAATATTAATGTGAAATCATGAAAAAAATAGCCATTATCAATGGGCATCCCAATAAAGATTCCTTCAATTTTGGGGTAACAGAAGCTTACAGGTTGGGAGCCTCAGAAACAGGAGCAGAAGTGCGGGAAATCGTAATACGGGATCTCAACTTTAATCCCAATTTACAGTTTGGATATCAGAAAAGAATGGAGCTTGAGCCGGATCTGATCAAAGCCTGGGAAATTATTCAGTGGGCAGATCATCTCGTTTGGGTACATCCGGTTTGGTGGGGAGGATTTCCTGCCATAATGAAAGGATTTATAGACCGTCTTTTTTTACCGGGAATGGCCTATAAATATCGTGAAAATTCTGTGTGGTGGGACAAGCTTTTAAAAGGTAAAACAGCCCACATTATTACCACATTAGACCAACCTGGATGGTATTACCGTCTGTTTTTTGGCAGACCCAGTGTCAATCAGCTTAAAAAATCCATACTTGAATACTGTGGGGTAAAACCGGTGAAAGTGACTTATGTAGGTATTATCAGGAATTCTAAAGAGGAGCAGCGGTCTCAATGGCTTAGTAAGGTGAGGGAATTAGGAAAGAAGTATAAATAATTTGCACCTTATTTTTTTGGTAACGGAAAATGATAACTTTATCTGGTAATAATGGTGTTTTATTAGCAGATAAAGTTTCATTATTAAAGTAGAAACACTTTTGTTGATCCATTTTTACAGTCCTTTTTTCCCTTCAATCCAGTAGGCTTGTGATTTGATGCACTTCGGGGAAACACCTCTGGCTTTAAGGAATTTCCTGATCAGAGACATTCGTCCTCCGTTTCCTGTGACATAAAAAATAACCTCATCATCAGAGATGGATTCTTTTTCTTCTTGCAGAAAATCATTCAAAGCTTCAATCATTCTCATGGTATTGTTTTTAGGACAGTGATAGCCATATAAATTAAGCTTTTCAAGAGCAGAACAATCATCAAGCTCATGAAGACAAATGAACAAAGAACCCGATTCCTCCACCGCTTCCTTGATCGAAAGAGAACTTCCCAATGATGTTTCATCTCCCAGAGAAAAATGAATCCGGGCACCGGGAGTAAAGAATTGTTTTCCTCTGGGCATTAAAAGTTTTATGGAATCTCCTTCTCTCAGTTGGGTTACAAAATGACTTCCTGCAGCAGACATGTCATGCAAATGAAACAAAACATCGAAAGTTCCTGCTTCTTTGTTAAAATTAAAAGGAGAATAATTCCTGAAATCCCTGTCGTTGATTCTTATTCCAATGGCATAGGCAGGTTCATAAGGAACATTCTCTAATTCTGTTTCAAAGCGTATCAGTCGAAGATCATTGGTGATCTGTTCTATATGGTTAACGGTGCATTCTTTGAATTTTGAGGACCAGACATTTTCTACGGTGTCATTGATCCATTTTGGTAGGCTCGGCATAAATCATTTTTATTGCAAAGGACGTTGCAAAATCAGAAAATACCGATAGCGGTTTCGGGGAATTAATTGGATTATTCGTGGTTGAATATTTATTGGTGCTGATTTCGGAATTCTGATGGAGATTGATCTTCAAGTTTGGAAAATAAACGGCTGAAATAGGTATGATCACTGTATCCCAGTTCATAAGCTACTTCTTTTACACTCAGATTGGTAAAGACCAGCAATCTTTTGGCTTCAATTAAAATTTCCTGATGAATCCAGTGTTGTGCTGGCTTTCCTGTGACCTCACGAACCGTTTCCGTTAAATATCCTCTTGTAATGTTCAAAATTTCTGCATATTCTGATGGACTTTTCATGGTTTTGAAATTTTTCCGAATGAGAGCCCTGAATGCACGGGTTAATTGTAAAGCACGGTTTTCCTCTGAAGCCGGATAAGTATTTTTCTGAGAATACAACTGGGCAAACATTCCGAGAAAGGCATTAAGAAGTGATTGAACAATGAGAAATCCTTCTTTAGTGGAAAGCATTTCGTTTGTATATGAGACATGAAGTAAGCCGGCTGTCGTATTGAGGTTTTTGACAAGGTTCTTATCCACAGACAGCGGCTGTATTTCACCCAAAGATTCATCAAAAAAAGAACGAACTGTATCCGGAACAAGTTCTGCTTTTACCGCTACAAACCATCCGCACACCTCTTTCATAAGAAGTCCCTGATGTACCTGTCCCGGTAATACACAGAAAATAGTGGATTCTTTCGCTTCAATAGTTTTAAAGTCAACCATCATTCTCACATGACCGCTCTCCATACAGGTGAAAATATAATGACTGTCCCGGTGTATACCTTTGTCCAGAAGAATATCCCCAGAATCATAAGGCTGTTTATCCATCCTTTTGATATGGAACTGATGATGGGTAATACCATTTAAATCATAGGTGGGAATGGTCTGTTTCATCTTTAAACCTGTTGTGATGAGGATAATACGGAACAGCAAAATTACGTATTTTCACGGTTTTACATCCCGGATTTTAATCTCAAATTCGCGGTGCATAATCATAATGCTTTCTTTACGTCAGATTTTATATGAATATACATCGGAATTCGGAACAGAAGGAAACCTGTTCCGGATTTTATTTTGCTTTTGAAAATGCCATTTTTATGGCTAAATACGTTAATACGCTGGCCATAAACCATTTTTGGACCTTTATCCACACCGGATTATTGGAAAAGAATACAGCAACTTTTGCAGCTGTTAATACAATGATAAAGTTGATGCTGAAGCTGATCAGAACCTGAATGATCCCTAGTTCCAGACTTTGGGTCAATATTGAGCCATACTCTGGTTTGATGAACTGAGGAAAGAAAGACAGGTAAAAAACAGCCACTTTCGGATTCAGTACATTCGTTAAAAAACCAATGGTGAAAAGCTTTTTGGGACTATCATGAGCAACATTTTTGTCAACATCAAAAATATTTTTGCTTTTGGGTTTAATAGCCTGATAAGCAAGATATAAAAGATAGACCGTTCCCAGGGTTTTAAGAACGGTATACGCGAGTGGAACAGCCAGTAAAACAGCGGTAAGACCAAATGAAACCATGATGATATGGAATAAAAATCCACATACGACTCCGGCTAATGAGATAAATCCGGACTTTTTCCCCTGTGTTATCGACTTTGATATCAGATAAATCATATTAGGACCGGGGCTGATGACTAAAATGAGTGCAGCCAGTATGAAAAATAGTAGCTCGTGGAATGGAATCATGACAGTTGTTATTTAAAAAGAGAAGGTTTCCGGTACAAAGATAAGTGGTGTTTCCGGTTTAATTTTATCAGAGATAGAAGAAAAAGTATTTTTTTCTCAAATTATATTTTATTTTCCACCTGAATGTGATTTAAAAAATAGATCAGTCTGTTTTTTTTGTAAATTTCAACTCATAAAATAATTATCATTCACAAATAAATATTATCATGACTACTGAAAACATCTTTGAAGCTATCAGAAAATGGAAAAATCTTATTGATTCTTACAAAAATGGAATTGATACCAATGGAGCAGAAATTTTGAATTATTTGAATCAGGGAACCCACTTCAGCGTTTCAGGCGAAGACATTGAACTATGGAAAAAAAATCTGGGAACTACGGAAACCCAAATGATTCATGCCTATGTGGGTATTCATGAAGGTAAGCTGAAATTTTTCCTGATCGATTCTAAAAGTGATAAAGATGCTCATTTCAATACCATTCTTGTTAAAGATTTCTTAGTAGAATTCAGTGAATCAAAAATAGAAAGCAGCAATGATATGGTGATAGATGTTCCTCCCATTACTGCTGAATCAGCCATTAACCGTAACTTCAGATGGAATATGTTCGGGACTTCCTGGCTGCAGGCTCAGAAAACAGAAGATATTTTTCAATTGATTTCCATTCCGTTTTCAGATTATAAAAATATTGGAATTACCGCAGGACAGACCTGCACCAGCTTCTTCGGGCTTACTGATGATCTGGAAAAAAAAGATTCTGATTTCCCTTATCATATCGAAATCATTACTGTGAAAAGCCTGGCGGTAAATCATATGAGCGAGACCGCTGAAAATTATTCCACCCCAAGACCTCCCTTTACTATTATTGATACTCTTAATGATTATCAACTTCTGAAGCAAAGCACCCGTGTTTTCGTATAACAGCTTATCCCTGTATCTGCAAATTATAATTAATCTCGTCCTATGTACCGGATTGATTGTATTGATAAAGGAAGAGATCAAAACAAAACTTCCCGTGATTATACTTCTCTCAGGGGAACTGATGCTGGAGTTGTCGGATTTAACAGGCCGGCTGATGAAATTAAATACACTCAATACTTATAATTATATATTGAGCCAGTTTTTTGGTTTGATGATCCTTACTGTGATTTACAGCAATTATATCCGGCTTTCCCGTCAATTAAGGTGGATGATTTACTGTTATGCTGTACTGGTGCTGATTACCAATGTGCTGTATGTTCAGAATGATAAAAAGGTTACTTTTTATTTCAACATTATCACCAGTATTATTATTTGTAGTTATGCGGCCTCTTATTTTATGAAAATTATCAGGGAAGGTAGGGTAAACAGAGATCTGTTTATTGTGAACATCATCGTTTTTCTGTTTTTCTCTATAGAATGTATCATCTCCACTACCTTTAATTTCTTAATCAGCAATCATCTGAACTGGGTAGCTCCTGTCTGGCTTTTTAGAGGCATTCTGCTATTGTCTTTTTATCTTGCTTTTATTAATCTGGGATGGGGCGTTGGGAAAATCAGGATCAGATAGTTCTATGGATTTGGATTGGTATTGGACTGTTTTTTTTAACAACATTATTCATTACATTATTGGTAATTAATTACTTGAAAAGTATAAAGAAAAATAAACAGAAAGTCTCAAAGCTGGTCCGGAACACCCAAAAAGAATATCGGGAAAATATGCTGCTGGTACAGGAACATGACAGAGAAAGGCTGGCAGAAGAACTTCATGATAATATTATCTCACAATTGAATCTTATCCGTTTGAATATCAATGATAAAAAACCGGAAGAACTGAATCATGATTTAAAAAAATCCATGCAGTTCATACGGGAATTATCTCATAATCTCACGCCGCCAGATCTTGATGAGGTGGACCTGGTAGATTTAATTGCAGATTATCTTGATCAGATCAATAAAAATATAGAGGTCGTTTTCAGTCATATGACGATCAGAACTCCGATCAGCAACCCTGTAAAACTAAATCTTTTCAGAATTGTTCAGGAACTGATCACCAATATTTTAAAACATGCTGAAGCTACCAGAGTAGATGTCTCACTGAGAATCTCTCTGAACTATTTAATATTAACCATAGAGGATAACGGCCGTGGGTTCGCTATTGAAAACCAGTCAGGAGGGATCGGGCTGAAGAATATTCAGTCCAGAGCTCAAAAAATTAAAGCCATCTATAAACTTAAAACCCAGCCTGAAAAAGGCACAAAATTCATTGCCTGTATGGCAATACAATAAAAAATAAACATGGAACACTCAAAAATTAAAATCGGAATTGTAGATGATGATCTGCTGTTTGTACAGCTTTTGAAAAATTATATTGAAAACAATGGAGATTATCAGGTTGTACTTACCTCAACGGGAGGATATCAGTTTCTTCAAGAAAAGGATTCTGTTTCTTTAGATATCTTGATTCTGGATCTGAGGATGGCCAACGGTGACGGTCTTGAAGTACTGGCCGAACTGGCCCAAAAAGAAAGTGAAACAAAAATTATTGTTCTTACCAGCTTCTACCGCCGCTCATTCATGGGGCAGATGCTGAAGCTTGGAGCTCATGCTTTTTTGCCTAAAGAAATTGAACTGGAAGAATTATTATCCGTTATGAAGGCGGTTTATCATACAGGGCATTACTTTTCCAATGATCAGATCGATGTGATGAGAACTCAGCTTTCCAATAAACTGCCGGGGTTTCACGCGTTCTCCAAAAATGAACTGACAGACAGGGAAATTGATGTTTTAAGACTGGTCTGCCAGCAGCTGAGTACCAAAGAAATTGCAGATTCTCTGTTTATTTCACCCAAAACAGTAGAAACCCACAAGACTAATCTCATGATTAAAACCGGCGTGAAAAATATGGCCGGACTTGTTATTTATGCCGTACAGAATAAGGTAATAGATCCGGATGAAATTATATTGTTCGATAAATAGTCTGATCCAAAAAGAATCAGGGAGCACTTCAAAGTACTCCCTGATCACAAGAAATCTAAAAAAACACTATAATTTAGGATGTAATATTTTAGCAATAGAAACTGCATCTGCCACAGTGTCC
Source organism: Chryseobacterium sp. 2VB (assembly GCF_005503635.1). Lineage (NCBI taxonomy): Bacteria > Pseudomonadati > Bacteroidota > Flavobacteriia > Flavobacteriales > Weeksellaceae > Chryseobacterium > Chryseobacterium sp. 2VB. Next base: position 56,417 of record NZ_SCNC01000013.1, on the reverse strand, counting down.
AGGCTGTAGATCTGGATAACGCCCTGTGTAGTGGCTGCCTGACCTAAGATGTTCTGCTGGTTTTGTGCATTCACTGCATTTTCAAACATAATTCCTGTAGAATGTGCTGCAGATTGATACACGTTGGCTAGTGCCATTGCAGGAGATTCTCCTACTACTTTTACGTTCGATTGCGTTACCGCGTCTGTGATTTGTTCGTTTACTGGCATAATGATTATTGTTTATTTGGGTTAAAAACAACCGGAATTCCCGGTTGTTCGGATAATGGTATTTAAGCTATTCGCAAAAACAAATTAAGGATTAAGGATTTTAGCGATTGAAACTGCATCTGCCACAGTATCCAGGCTGTAAATCTGAGCAATACCTTGTGTCGTTGCCGCCTGAGTAACAATGTTTTGCTGGTTCTGGGTATTCACTGCATTTTCAAAAAGAATTCCCGTAGAATGAGCTGCTGATTGGTATACGTTGGCCATCGCCATTGCAGGAGATTCTGCTACTACTTTTACGTTGGATTGCGTTACCGCGTCTGTGATTTGTTCGTTTACTGGCATAATGATTATTGTTTATTGAGGTTAAAAAACAACCGGAGTTTCCGGCTGTCCGGATAATTGATTATAATAGTTTCGTAAAAAGTGATTACGGAGTAAGGATTTTAGCAATAGAAACCGCATCGGCTATCGTATCCAGACTGTAAATTTGAGTGACTCCCTGTGTAGTGGCTGCCTGGGTAACAATATTCTGCTGGTTTTGAGTGTTGATTGCATTTTCAAACATGATTCCTGTAGAATGTGCTGCTGACTGATATACGTTACTTAGAGCCATTGCAGGAGATTCTGCTACTACTTTTACGTTGGATTGCGTTACTGCGTCTGTGATTTTTTCGTTTACTGGCATAATGATTATTGTTTATTTGGGTTAAAATTACCGGGTTTTCCGGCGGGTTAATTTATTTTGCGGTAGGCAAAATCTGATTAAGGTTTAAGAATTTTAGCAATAGAAAGCGCATCAGCGATGGTATCTTTGCTGTAGATTTGAGTTACACCCTGTGTAGTAGCTGCCTGGGTAACAATATTATGCTGATTTTGAGCGTTGGTCGCATTTTCAAACATAATTCCTGTAGAATGTGCAGCAGATTGATACACATTACTTAACGCCATTGCAGGAGATTCTGCCACTACTTTTACGTTGGATTGCGTTACTGCGTCTGTGATTTGTTCATTAACTGGCATAATGATGATGATTTATTAGGTTAAAAACAACCGGGCTTTCCGGCTGAGATGATTACTTTTATCAAAAAGTTTAAAAATTAAGGCTTAAGAATCTTAGCCATAGAAACTGCGTCTGCTACAGTGTCCAGGCTATAGATCTGCAGGATTCCCTGAGTGGTTGCCGCCTGACCTAAAATATTCTGCTGATTTTGCGTGTTTACCGCATTTTCAAACATGATTCCTGTAGAATGGGCTGCAGATTGATACACGTTGGCTAGTGCCATTGCAGGAGATTCTCCTACTACTTTTACGTTCGATTGTGTTACTGCGTCTGTGATTTGTTCATTAACTGGCATAATTGTAATTGTTTTTTTTGAGATCGGATCTCGGTTAATAAATTATTGAAGTAAACTAGTTTATATCTGGGGTTTTAAACTCACCACAGATCCTGCAGATCAATGCGTTTCAAAAACATTGGTATAGACAGGTTATGAATAAATTGGCTCTGAAGGGTGGCTCTGAATACAATGGCTGAAACCCCTATCTGTAAAATCTGCGCGAGTTTAAAGCATATTTTTTCTAAAAAGGATGCGGTCTTATTTTTAATATCTGTCTTAAAAATAAATTCCTGCTGCAGGTATACCGTCAATGCCGGATTCCTTTGGGCTAACGATGGATTCTGAATGATTGTTTTTGTACATTGACAGCATCTGAAAGGCGGTGCAAAAATAAATGTTGACCTGATTGTATATATGCTGAGGGCACCGGATTTCATCTTTGCAGAAGAATAAACCGCATCCGTAGTTGTGTGGAACAGGAATTAGAAACGCTGTTTTCTAAATGACTCCAATTCCTTTATTTTTATATTTTTGGGACTCATTTTTTTTAATCCCATCACATAATGGCTGATCCCGGTCATAGCATTCCGTTGCTGATTCAATGCAGAATTGATTTGCATCTGTCCTGTGGAATGTGCGCTTACCTGTGCGGAAATAGCCTGAGGTACTGCGGTAGACATTCCGGTAACGATTGTATCAATTTCGTTCATATTAATTCGTTTTGGTGGTTCTAAGGTTTGATATTACCTAATCTTGTATTCAGCTTATTCATCCGCTCCATTATTTTAAGTTCTTTCTCCTTTACCTTTGCTGTAGAGGCTTCCTGCAGCTTTTTCAGCTGTTCTTCATAATTCATGACAGGGGTTTCAGGTGGTGGAGCAGCAACAGGAGCAGGAGCTGCTTCATGCTGTTTTACAGCTTCTTCCAGTTTTTCCAGGAGAGGTGCAAGAGACTTCATGGTCTCTTTGACAGCTTTGTCCCTGATATAACTGATAATTTCATCTTCATGTCTTAAAACAAAAGGCATGATTTCTTTTTCCACCATCTCAGGTTCCGTTACAGGTACCGGAGGTTGGGGAGCAGGAGCTTTCTTGCGGATTCTTTTACGCATACTTATTGTTTTATACTACTGTAAAAAAAGAAAATGTCTTGTTACAGCAGATAGTTAATAAATGCAGACGCAGATTTCCAATCCCGGTTGAGGTCTTTAACAACGTTATAACCTGTAATTTCTAAAGCAATACATGCAGAAATAGCACTGGCAGTCAGCATTTCTTTTAACTGATGTGGAGGAAGGGTCAGGGTATAATCATCCGGAATAATCAGAGATTTACTGCCGGATGGAGCTTCATTTACTATGATACTCAGGATTTCCTGAAAATAATGGGCAATGAGCTTGGAGGCCTGAAATTCCAGTTCTCTTTTTAAGGCAACCATCTCATCCTGGGTAACCAGTTCGGAAATGGCACTTACATCCACATCATGCACGGAGTACTGAGCTTCACCCGTATTGGAAGGTGTGATCGTAATATCTGCTTTCAGTACACATTTTGATCTTTCCAGATTGATCGTGAGAAGTTTTGAATCATAATCAGGAACTGCAATTTCGTTCAGGGTCGTAAGAGGCAGGATTCTTACATTGCAGTAAAATACCTTTGGATCATCCAGCTTGACCATGATTACGGCAATTCCTGTTGATTTATCTTTAGGTTCCACTACAAAAGACTGAAAATGGTTGTACCTTTTGCCTCCTCTGCCGATGCAGTTAACCAGTCGTAAAGACGGCTGAATATTAATGTCCGATGTCTGAAGATTAAATACAAATCGTTCCGAATTGTGCTCCGTCTTTTTAGGTTCTGAACTTTTGGTGTCCAGATAACTGATTTCATTGATTTTAAGCAGATAAAGTCTTTCATTTAAATCATCTAAGCTTTCCAGATTTAAAATCTTGGCGGGTTTGGTTACTGAGGAATAATTCATCTTTTATTTATTTTAATTTTTTCAATGAGCTGGGCTATTATTGTTTTTTTCCTGGGATCACCTTCAGTTTCGACCGAAGGAATTACCGCTTCTTTGATCTCTGGTTTTACAAGTGGCTGGGTCAGTTTAACCGACTTTAATACTAATTTTCCCCCATGATCAGCCGTTATAAAGCTTCTTCTCATACTTTCTTTTTCTGAGGAGGTCTCTTCCGGAACCGGATCTACCCGTTTTTTTTTTCAGGATCTTCTGTCTCTGCAGAAACTTCCGTATAGGATGGGGGAGAAGGAAGTGCTTCTGAGACAGGAAGCGCGTTGACATTATAGATCGTATTGGAAATTTTTGCCTTTACCTCAGCATAATCACTTACCATTTTGAATAAGTCTTTCATCATTTCATTTCCTTTTCCTGCATCCTGGCCCTGAATATTTTCAGCCATTTGAACAGAGGTTTCTTTACTCCCCGGCGCCGGCCCGAAAGTGGTTCCATAGGTCAGTAGATTATTGGCCAGTCTGCTCAATGCAATAAGACCTACCTGCTCAAATCCTTTTAAAAAAGACTGTAAATCCTGAACCATCATTCCTGTAGACTGTTCTATCATTACTTTGGTTACTCCGGTCACTGGAGAAGCTTTAGGCGGAGCCAGTACCTCACTGTTCACAAATACTACAGCTTTCTCCGCCGGAGTGGTAGCATTGGCCGCCTGGGATTGTTGGGTTTCACTGTTGTTTTCACTCATGATGGTAAGGTTTTAAATTATCCTTTTAAAATTTTAATGGCATCTGCAACAATCGCAGGGTTGAGCTGGTTCAAGTTCTGCTGGTTTGTCACAGAATTCTGAATGGAAATTCCACTGGCATGGGTGGCCATCTGGTAAAGCATACTCATAGCCTGTGCTGGAGACTCACCAAGTACCGTAACGTTAGTCTGCGTTACTGCATCTGTAGTCTGGGTGTTTACTGTTTCTGCCATATTCTGGTTTTAATGGGTTACTATTTTTTTAACTAAATGTTGACTATGAGATTGTTGATCTCTTTTGTCTGATACAAATTTCAGTAATCAGAATAAATCTTCATTAAGGGAAAAAACGGAATTTTAAAAAATAAGGGAATTCTCTTATGAGTGAATTTTTAATCAAGAGTCTTTATTATAGTTCAGAGTTTATTTAGTTAAATAAACAAATACATCATCCGGGAATACGGGTAAACCCTGAATTTTTGAAAATAGGTTTTTCCCCTTTAGTAAGTCCCGATGTTTCCGCGGAAATTTGTGTTATTAATATTGGTGTAAACTCCAGAAATCAAATAAATAACCTTAAATAAAAACTATTATGAGCATTATAGAAAAATACAACAATTTGTTTTTCAGTGCAAAAGGAACAAATGAAAAAGCCAGGATAGGAGTCAGGCTGAAAAACGGACAGATAAAAATAATGACTGTGAAAGAAGTTTTCAATACCTATTTCATCGGAAACAGGGAAAGCGAAAGAAAGATGCTGGAAACCCTGGAACTGATGGGAGGAGATATAAAAGATATCATTCTGGTACTTGATATTTATAATGCAGATTATCTATCTGAAGGAGACTATAAATTCAACCATGATCAATGGGAAAGTGACAAATATGAAAAGGAAAGAAAGGAAAAGTACGGGGATGTCAGTGAAAAGGAGAGATATGAAGTTAATATCATTATGAATTCCAAGGTCATTACAGCTTCCGTATATCGGGATATGCAGCAATTGTTTTTTATCAAAAAATTTCATGAAAGAAGATGGGATAGCGGAAGTAAAAGTAAAGAATTTATGAACCAAAGACTTGGTTTATTGAGAAATGGAACAGAAGGCAGTCCTGATCTCCAGACGATGACATTCTACAGAACAATGGGAGAAACAGAGTTTAAAGGAATAAGTGAATGGGCAGAAAAATATAGGGCAGAGGGCGGAAATATAAAAACTGATCTTACTTTCAATCATGAAATAATGAATACAAAAGTATTTGCCAACAATAATATACCAAATGAGATACCCGTTCGTCATCATTTGGGCGGATACAGCCAGGCCAGATGGTATGCGAGACCTGACAGGCATCAGTTTAAATTTCTCGTACAGTTTGTATTGAATAAGAACGCTAAAGGATTCTTAGGAAATCCGGAGCAGTTAGTTTTACAAAGAACATCAAAGAATACTAATTCAGCGGTAGCAAAAATTAAATCATGGTTTGAAGACAACGAAATATTGGTTGAAGAAATAAGTAATAGTGAAGGACAAAAAGCAGGTAGAATAGGTCTTAAAAATGAAGATAAAGAAGGGGAAGGATTAAGTATTTCGTTAGGTGAGAGCAGAGATACTCAGGAAATATTTCAAAGTTTGCTCAGCAGAATCCGCCTTATTGAAGTAATTAATCCGGAATAGATTTTTCAGAATTAATATATTAAAAGACAGCCCTTTCAATAAAAGGCTGTCTTTTTAATAAACATATTATGCTGAAAATGGATGATCTTCATCGAGTTCTTTTCTCTTCCTCCAGAAGAAATAAGCAACCACAGCTGTAGCAATGGGCAGGGCAATACCAAACTCATCAATATAATAGTTGGTGTTTCCTGTATCTACAGTAAGAGGTGTAAAAATAGACTGTATAAAAAGGTTGTGACTGGCATGTAAAATAACACCTGTCCATAAACTTCCGGATTTCAATCTTAACCATGTAAAGATGAAACAAGCGGCAAATATCATTACCGTAAAACAAGTAAGAGCCAGCCATTTGGGGCCGCCTGTATTATAATTGGAGAAAAGCAGAAGAGGATAATGATAGATCGACCATATCACACCCATCCAGAGAGAAGTAGCAGTATAGGAATTGATCTTGGCCAATTGAGGCGTCAGAAGACCACGCCAGCCTATCTCTTCTCCCAGTGCAGAGCCTACCGAACGTACCATACCAAAACTGCTCATCAGAATAATATACAGGATGATCGTGAGACCATCTGGAAGATTCCAGCCCATTCCTTTGCCAATTTCCGCTACAAACTCATGATTATAAAAGCCGCCGGCACCACTGATCCAGATGATGAGGTAAGGTACCAAACTATAAAGAACGGGAATACAATAGGCCATTATCTGGTACTTTGTCGGTTCCCACTTCCATCCCAGAGAAGAAATGGGGATATTCCGGATACGGCAGGTAAGAAATGCAGCAATAGCGGGACACCACATGACAATGGTTGCATAAGAGATTATTCCGCCGCCAAGTTTTCCGGTGCTGATACACATATAATAAACAGGAAGACAGAAAAGCAGGGTAAGAATGAGATAAGTGGCAATATTCTTCCTGATTTCGGATTTGGATAGTGTATTTTCCATAAACTGATCTGGTGTTAAAGTTTATAAATGACTGAAAAATAGAAAGTTATTTTTAAATAAAAATACACTTATTTTTTATATGAATAATAATTTAAACATCAGCGGATGTAAGAAAAGATTTTAATAATGAAAACAGTAAATTAGCTAAAATATTTTCCGAATACCCTCAACAATGTCCAAGCTAAAAGCCATAAGAGAACAAAAGAGCCTGACCCAGGAAGAGCTGTCAGAACAATCAAAAATTTCTGTGAGAACCATTCAACGTATAGAATCGGGAACAGAACCCAAAGGACATACCCTCAGAGCACTGGCACAGGCTTTAGGAATAGAAGAGATTGAATTGCAGCAGGATCAACCACAAATAATTTCAGAAACAGATGAGGTTGAAATTGAAGTAAAAGAAGAGGAAGCTCCAATCAATTATTCATACATTAAAATCATTAACCTTTCCTCGTTAATGTTTACCCTTTTACCGCCACTGAATATTTTTGTGCCGCTTATTCTCATGCATAGTATGAAGCAGAGAAACAGTCTGGCCAGACAGATTATTTCCGTTCAGATGATCTGGACAGTGATGGCACCTATTACCTTTATGCTCGGCATCTTTTTAAAGTTCGGAAAACAGTTTACCCTGATCCTGATGATCCTGATTGTTCTCTCCAATGTATTTATTATCCTTCGGAATGCAGCCGAGATAGATAAGAATAAAAAACTCTATTTCAGGCTGAAATTCAGTATGATATAAAACCTGTCAGGACTTTGTCGGGTTTTTGTCGGGTTCTTTTTTACCCAAAAAAGAAAATGAAGTAGAATCTTTGTCAAAAAAAATAACAATGACAAAGTCTTCAAAATTCATCCTTCCTTTTTTTATGCTGTTGATGAATATCACGCAGGCACAAACAGAAAAAACAGATCCTCTGTATAAAACCATTATGTCGAAAGACAGCCTGTTTTTTTCTGTGGGCTACAATACCTGCAACATTAAACTGATGGAAAACCTGTTAAGCGAAAAGTTTGAATTTTATCACGATAAAGGCGGCTTTGAGGACAGGGAAAAATTTATCATTGATTTTAAAAACGGATTATGCAAATCCCCGGAGACCTATCAGATAAAAAGAGTGCTTATTAATAAAAGCACAGAAATCTATCCCATGTATAAAGACGGAAAGATCTACGCTGCCATTCAGAATGGAGACCACCTTTTTTATGAGAAGATAGTAAATCATGCTGAAAAACTGGTTGGGGAAGCAAAATTTACCCATTTATGGATACTGGAAAATGGTGAGTGGAAGCTTAAAAATTCATTGAGTTTTAATCATCATCCGAAGCAGACTACTGATAGTGAAACGATGTTTGATAACGATCAGTCCATGCAAAGCTGGCTGAAAGAAAATAATATTCCTGCCCTGGGATTAGGAATTATAGAAGGAGGAAAGTTGCAGCAGGTGAAAGTTTTCGGTGAGATCAGGAAAGGGATTGCAGCACCTGATAATGCCTTGTTTAATGTCGCATCACTTACAAAATCTGTTACGGCAATGGTTGTATTACGATTGGTAAGTCTTGGGAAATGGAAGCTTGATGAACCTCTTGATGCCTATTGGACAGATCCAGATATTGCCAACGATTCAAGGCATAAAAAATTAACCACCAGAATGATCCTGAGCCACCAGACAGGTTTTCCGAACTGGAGATGGATGAATGCAGATAAGAAACTGAACTTTCAGTTTGATCCCGGCACCAGATACCAATACTCAGGAGAAGGTTTTGAATACCTTCGGAAAGCACTGGAAAAAAAGCTTGGAAAATCACTGGATCAGCTGGCAAAAGAACTTGTTTTTCAGCCATTCGGGATGAATGATACCCATTATATCTGGGATCAGAATACCGACGAATCAAGATTGGCTATAGGATATGATAAAGATGGTAAACCTTATCCAACCGAAAAAAACAAAACGGCCAATGCGGCTGATGATCTTTATACTACGGTTGAAGATTACGGCAACTTTATGGTCAGTGTCATGAATAAGAAAAATCTGAAACCGGATGTTTTTCAGGAAATGATCAAAAAACAGGTCAAAGTAAAAGATCAAAAATATTTTGGATTGGGGTTCGAGATATACGACCTTGGAAACGGTGATTATGCCTTATCCCACGGCGGAGCTGATCAGGGAACACAATGTATTGCCATCATCATACCCGGCTCAGGGAAGGGAATTATAATTTTTACCAATATTGATGACGGTTATAAAGTATATGAGAAGTTGGTTCTTCATTATCTGGGTAAGGATGGAAAGAAAATTGTAGATATTGAAACCAGATAACAGATTGTTTTTTAAGGGTTAAATAATGATGTGATAAATCTTTGTATCTTCGGGATATCAATCTGAAAACAAGAAAGATAATCAAAAGATTTGTTTTCAGGATGCAATACGATGAACAGAAAAAAAACGAAAGCTATGTGGCAATATTATATCATCCTTGCAGCAGGAATCATTCTGTTTGCAGCAGCATTAATGAGCTTTAAAAATACTCTTTCATTCTTAAAAAAAGCAGAAAAGGCAACGGCAACCGTTACCTCATTAAGGGAATATGAATCAGAGGGAACCGTATTCAGTCCGGTCTTTACCTTCCGGTCCCAAAATAATATGGAACATACTTTTGAACTGGCGGAAGGAACCAATCCCTCGGCCTGGGCCATTGGAGAAACAGAGACTGTGATCTACGATCCTGAGGATCCTTCCTCAGTAGGTTTATATACCTATTTCAGAATTTTTGCCTGGCCTTTAATCCTGATTTCAATAGCACTGCCACTACTGGTGGTGGGAAGCGGGTATTTTATTGCTGAGCAGTTTCTAAAATAACTTTCATCGTCAATTGCCTGAGTTGTTTTCAAGTAAGCTCTTTATAAGTTTTGTTGTACTGAAGCAAAAGCCCTTACCGGAAAAGTTCCGGCTCCCTTGAATTTTGGAGGGGCAGCCGTAAAGGTAAAACCTTCATCAGGAAGCTGTTCCAAACGACAAAGATGCTCCGCAATTACTATTTCAGCGCCCAGAAGAATGGTGTGTACGGGACGGTTTTTGCCTGTTGTGTCATCAATATTATGAGAGTCAATCCCTACAAGTTTTACCTGGCAGTCTTTAAGATATTCTGCCGCGCTTTGCGTAAGGTAAGGATGATTTTCGTAATACGTCTCCGTATTCCAATGGCTATCCCATCCCGTATGGATAAGTACCGCTTTATTTCTGATTTCCCGGTTTCTGAGATGCAGGTCTGTAATTTCCAATGTTTCCGTATAAGGAATCCGGATTACTACCGCCTCTAATTCAGCCAGTTTTTCCAGTTCCATCTCAGCGGTATCCTTTCCGTTTTCAAACCTGTGGAAAGGACAGTCGATATAAGTTCCTGTATTCGTAACCATTTCAATCTTACCAATTTGAAACGAAGTTCCTTCCTCATACAATTTCTGAGATTCCGTTCTGCTCAGATAATCACAGATGTGAGGAGCGGGAAGCCCTTTATAAGTAATAAGTCCTTCCTCAATGGTATGGCTCAGATCGATCAGCCGTTCCACAGGAGGTTTTTGTTGTACAGTCTTTCTTTTATGGGGTTCGTTAATGATCTGCTTATTCAGGATATTGACTTTACCAGCCATAAGAAGCCGGAGATCATCAATAATATAATCAATCAGTTCCTGGTCTGTAATATGATCTCCTGCAATGTCAAGTCTGAATTCTTCCCCTTTAAGGCTTCCCCCATTGGTAAAATACACTTCAAAATCAAATTGTACTCTTTTGTCCATTATTAAAATATTTAGACAAAAGTGAAGAAAATCAGATTCTGTTTACTTGACTTAAATCAATTTGCTTTATTTTTTTACTTCGGATCCTGCTTAAGGTTTCAGGACTCATCCCCAGATAAGAAGCAATATGGAAAAGAGGAATTCTGGTTTCAGAATGCGGAAACTGTTCAAGAAAATAAAGATACCGTTCATAAGAATCCTGAAGCAGGAAAGAGCTTTCACGGCGGCATTTTTTAATAAACTCTTTCGTGAGGATCTGATTCATGAACTGATGCCATTTCGGATCTTTTAAAAGATTGTCTGTCAATATTTTGGGAAGAACAATAATTTCTGAAGCTTCCAGACATTGAAAATTAAGAGATGTTTTTTCGCCGGTCAGATAGCTTGTCAGTGCTGTAAAAAAATCATGCTCAAAGAAAAATTCGGTATTGATCTCCCGGTGGTCTTTCACATAAAAGCTTCTGACAACGCCTTTTTGGAGAAAAAGAAGACTGTCAGCCTTTGAGTTTTCCCGTATGACATAACTGTTGCTTTCCAAATGCTGTATTTTTGCTTCAGCCAGGAGTATTTCTTTTTCCTCACCGGTAAGATCAAACAAAGGATATATTGCTGTTTCGAAGAAAGGAGTAAGATCATGCATCGTTTTGAAGGTTTAAACAGTGAACAGAAACTGCAGCTGCAAAAATGCAGCCCTTAGTTCTATTTTACTTTTTCAAGAAGATATAACTTACCACCGGAAAATCCCAGTTTAGGCATCAGATTGCCTTCCAGAACCATTGTTTTATTGGTTACATCGATAACGGAAATATAATTACTGGAATTGTATTCGATATAATTCTCCTTTTCCTTCGTTGAAGGATTTTTTCCGAATTCCATTGAATATTTTACCCAATCTTCATCCTGTGTGCTGCAATGCACGGGCTTGAATTTGGATTTCTTAGCCTTGAAAACAATCTGATCAAAACCTTCCGTACATTCCGAAGTAAATGATCCGTCAGGATTCTGATCTTTTGAAAAATCTTCAAAAGAACCACGGTAAACGCCCACTACTTTCCAGGTACCATCCAGACGGTCTTCATCAATTTTCCCCTTTGCTTTGCTCACTGCCCAGCTGATTCCGTTAACGGTTCCCTTTACCGCTTTGTAACTTAAATTTACCGCTCCGGAAACCACTTTAGTAGCTGTTCTTACCACACATGAATGGAGAACGAATACAGCCGAAGCCAGCAATAGGAATTTCTTCATTTTGTCAATTTTTTCAGATACGAAGATAGTGCTTTTAGAAAAAAATTATGGTGATGAATAATGTTTTTGTCCATTAACATCATAATATATAGCGCTGTTGTTTTTTCTCGTGTCCGGTTTACCGCCCGAAATTCAGGACTCACCGTTTAATATGACCTTGTTAACGTATTTTCACTTACTTCCGGCTTGGCTTTACCATAATTTTACCATCACAAAACATCACTATTATGAATACTACATTGAACTTCAGTAAAAAAATACAATCCGTTTTGTCCCTGATTATTTTTATGGGAGCAGGATTACTGTCTTTACATGCACAGACGTATACCACGGGTGAAAAAGATCTGGAAACATCCGTTACCTCCGCATTTCAGAATACAAAGAACATCAGAGCCGGGTTGTTGAACGTTGGATATGCAGAAGTAGGTCCGGCCAATGGAAAACCGGTTATCCTTCTTCATGGATGGCCCTATGATATCCATAGTTTTGAAGAGTCCTCCGCTATACTTGCTGAAAAAGGATACCGTGTCTTAGTCCCTTATTTAAGAGGCTATGGAACCACTACCTTTATCTCACCGGATACAAAACGCAACGGTCAGCAGAGTGCTGTTGCATTGGATATCATTGCTTTTATGGATGCTCTGAAAATCGATAAGGCTATCGTTGGCGGTTTCGACTGGGGAGCCAGAACTGCAGATATCATGGCTGCCCTGTGGCCTGAACGATGCACCGGACTGGTAGCGGTAAGTGGCTATTTAATTGGAAGTCCCAAGGCCAATGAAAAACCTTTGCCTCCGAACGCTGAGCTGTTATGGTGGTATCAGTATTATTTTTCAACGGAAAGAGGATATAAGGGGTATAAAGCCAATACTTTAACCTTTAATAAACTGATCTGGAAAACGGCTTCACCAAAATGGGTTTTTGATGACCAGACCTACGAGCGTTCTGCCAAAGCATTCGACAATCCTGATCATGTAGATATCGTGATCCACAATTACCGCTGGCGTCTGGGATTAGCAAAAGGAGAAAAACAATATGATGCACTTGAAGCCAGGCTGGCAAAATCTCCATCTATTACAGTTCCAACGGTTACTCTGGAAGGTGATGCCAACGGAGCTGCATTTCCCGCACCGGAAAGTTATGCTTCAAAATATACAGGTAAATATGCACATCATACCTTAACGGGCGGAATTGGACATAATTTACCGCAGGAAGCTCCAAAAGCATTTGCAGATGCAATTATGGAAGTAGACTCTATGTCGCAAACCAGATAAAAATCTGATAGGATAAAACAAAAACCACTGCTCAATACAGTGGTTTTTTATCTTTATTTTATCCTCAACTAGTTTTCAGATTCTTCTTCAAGCTTCAGTTTATTTACCAAAGGATTGGCATACATCGCTAAGAAATACTCTCTGGAAACAGGATCTGAAGGATCAATACGCATTTCAAGCCTGCGGACAAATAACTGTTTTTCCTGCTCCGTATATTCGGAAGCGTAAGTATTGGTGTTGTGAAGCAGATCATAGGCAATGTACTTGGTTGGCCAAAGCTTATAATTACTGATGATAGAACGGTCGATTACCTGTGCAATGGCCTGCAGCTGTTTGTTTTTGTTGTCAATGGTCGCTGCAATTTCATCCAGTTCTTTATCCAGAACATCACCTGCATGAAGGTGAATGCGTTTCTTTTGGCCCAGAATTCCGCTGATGATATTGGTGAAATCTTCATTTTTCCCTTTAATGTATTCCTCATCCCTGTGCTGTGCAAGCAGCTGAGGCATTTTTAACGAATCTGTAGGATCATACTCGTAGGAGATAGAGATAGGAACAATCTTTAAGGATTTAAAATACTCTGTCAGTGGCTGATCTCCGGCTGCCATGGCAAGCATTTTCAAAACACCCTGCTGGGTAGAATCGTTACCATTTTTGGTACGGCCTTCACGCTGGGCAATCCATACAGAACGGTTTTCCTGAAGGAGCAGCTCTTTAATATACTCAGACATCGTCTGTGAACTTGTCAACTGTTCACGAAGCGGTAGACCTCTTTGTACCAGAAAGTTACGGTTCAACTTGGCCAGTACATTTAAGAAATTCTTACGCACAAGATTATCTCCGATGGCAGAAGCCGTCATTACATAACCGCCTTCCAGCAATACCAGATTAAGCAGTGAAGTATCCAGAACGATATCCCTGTGGTTTGAGATGAAAAGGTAAGAAGTGCTTTTATCCAGCTTATCAAAGCCAGAAGTCGTTAAACCGTCAGAACTTTTTGCAAGGATCTGGCGAACGGCAAAGGCAACAAACTGATGCTGAAAGTCACTGATGGAATGAACATTCTTAAACTGTTCCAGCCAAACCTGCTCATCCGTATCAGGAAAAGTAAAATTCATAAAGGCTTTCATCATGGGATCACGGGCGATGCTCTGTAATCTCTCATTCACTTCCTGATCATTGAAATACCGGATTTCATCAAACTTAGACATGCGGTTGGGTAAAAATTAAAACTTTTTGCAAAAGAACGAAAATTTATCGGGGGAGAGGGTATAAAGGGTGTTAAAGTATTATGAGGGGCGTAGGAGTTTGGAATGGATAAAGAAATAAAAATCAGTGATAAAAATATCATATAAATTTCTATCACTGATTTTACAATATTGATTTCTATTTTGAATTAGTTGAAATCTGAAAATCAATAGAAACTGAATTTTTCTTTATAAAATATTTATAAATATCTGTTGCATATATATTTACATCATCATGATTAGTTATAAAAGTATTATCATCAATATAAGAGCTGTTGTTAAATAGGATATTTTCAATATTTGAAGAACTCTTAATCTTTACCGGTTCCATAAAAAAATCAGCTGCAATGCTTTTTATTTTGTTAATGTGATGATTACGTTGTAAGGTATTAAAAGGATTAACAATAATCAAATAATCTCTCGCCCTACTTACAGCCACATTATAAATAAAATCGTTAGCCAGTAATGATTTCGGATGAGGAGACTGTAGATAGCTGCTCGGATTTGAGATATAGAAAATAATATCACATTCATCTCCCTGGAACCCATGTACAGTATCAGCAATTACCTGAATGTCTGTTTTTAAAGTGAGCCCGGCATTTAATCTATTACATAACACGGCCTGTGCTTTATAAGGTGAAATAATTCCAATTGTCCATTTTTCATTTTTATCATTACAACGATCAAAATATTGAATAAATTCATTGATTAAAATACAGGAATATAAGTGGTAAGAGCTGTAAATCAATTTGTTGATACTGAATAACTGATTGTCTTTTTCTAATGGAATATCAAGAAAAGTAATCGGAGAATCTAGAATTTGTGCTATTTTTGCAGGTAGCTCTCTTTTGCTTTCTGAAGTTCTTTCGGATGAAACACTTCCTTCATAAGAAAATTGACTGAAGAGATTTCCTATTTCAGGGACACTTCTATACTGAATCATTAAGTTTTTTACAGTATCAATATCACGGATTTCTTCTTTTTGATCACCCTTATTGAAACTTCTTAGGCCAAACATGGAATAGATATTTTCTGTTTCAATATCTATTTCTTCTCTTTCATTATCACTTAGCTCAGGCACAGGAGGGATCTGCTTAGGATCTCCGGCAATAATAAGTTCAGAGGAGGTATTCTTTTGGCTTGTAATGATAGCGCTGAAAGTTATATACGGAAGATTAATCATTGATGCTTCATCAATAATGATGTAATCCCAGAATTCTTCAAGGTCATACATAAACAACCATGAGTGCTCTGTGCTGATTTTGAAATAAGAATGTCTGTGTATTGTGGAAATAATGACATTACCTTTGTAAAGCTCATCACGATTTAATTCATTACTATAAAAAGACTCTGGTAGGGTTTCTGAAGTAGGCCCGGATAAACGGATAAATTTTCTGAACTTATCTTCATACAGCTTCTCTGCTAAAACATCACATGCTTTGTTGGTAGGAGCCAATACAAGTATTTTGACATCCGGGTTTTCCTTGTAAAGCGTTTTAATCTTATCCTTTAATGTTGTCGTTTTTCCTGTTCCCGGAGGACCGTAAATATATTGAATAGCAGGAAATTCTGTTTCAATATTATCCCAGGTATCTAAATGTGTGAAAGCATTACGCAGCCTTTGCAACAGATCGATAGTGGGTTGATAGGTAATTTCAGCCATAAAGAAAGATGCAAATATTTCGTTAGGTAAAGCTTCATCAATGTGAATAAGTACCCTCTGATTTTTTTGAGAAATACTACTTATTTTAGCTGTTTTT
The DNA here is from genome assembly GCF_005503635.1 of Chryseobacterium sp. 2VB. Classification (NCBI taxonomy): domain Bacteria; kingdom Pseudomonadati; phylum Bacteroidota; class Flavobacteriia; order Flavobacteriales; family Weeksellaceae; genus Chryseobacterium; species Chryseobacterium sp. 2VB. The sequence goes on along the minus strand of NZ_SCNC01000013.1, from coordinate 40,208 downwards.
GTATTCTTTCCATAATAGAATTTTATAGTAACATCTTTAGACTCATCTATATTTTCAGGGATTGCAGAATTACATGCAGATAATTTGTAAAATTTGGCTTTAGTAGTCTTGCTAAATTCCTTGAAGCGTAAGGTTTTATTCTCAGAAGAGGAGTTTTTTTCATTAACTGTATTAAGATATTCCAGATATTTTAAGAACCAGTCTTTAGAATATTTGATATTTTCTTTAATCTCTGTAATGATACTTTCTCTTTCCAGCTTTCGCTCTTCTTTTTCTATTTGAGTTTGTAATATTTCTTTGATGTCTATATGATCTAAATTTTTTAAAGCTTCTGATATTGTAGCATTTACTGTGTTGTAGCTCTCTTCCAGCTTTTTAAGTGCACTTTTTAAATTATAATTTGCATACCTGTCATATTGAGCAGAACTGTAGTAATCTACTATATATTTTAAGGATTTATCCGTAGTGTAATAAATATGCAATGTATTTCCCTTTTGCTCTAGCCATGTATTATTAGTATATTTTACAGTACAGAGTTTTACAGTCTGATGATTGATCTTTACTTTGATCGCATATTCTAACTCATTGGCCTGATAGATTTCAATATTTTTTATGTCTTTTTTCCATTCAGTATAAAAGTAGCCGTTTAGAATTTCCGTAGACTCGTCTACAATATTATAAGAAATGTCTATTTCATTATCTGTTAAGACATCATCGGCAATTTCTTTATAGATAATTTTATACTCTGTAAGAAAAGTTGACAAAAGATCATCATCTGTATTTTCAAATACCTGATCTATAATATCATAATTAAAAGGCCAAATATCTTCCGTATCATCAAATATAATATGCTTTGAACCAGAATAAATTAAAGCAATTTTTTTATTTAGATTTTGAGCAAAAGCAGAGTGTAGCTGCATTGCAATCTTTATAACGTTTTCATTATTAAGATCAAACTTTATTTGATTTTTTACAAGATAACCATACAGTAAGTTAAGTTCCTCTTCAGTAAAGCTAAATACATTAATATCCGAAAAATTGTTCGAACTAGCTTTAATTCTGTTGATTAATTGTACCGTAGGATCATCATCAAACCTAAACCCTATTTTTTTCAGAAAATCCTGCTTATTATCATCTTCAGCACTCCAGAAGTGAATAGCTTTTACAAAGTCATTGTTTTCGTGTGTTGACAAACTATTTAATAATTTTTGTTCTGAACTTATTTCCAGATAATCAGTCACCAACTCCTCATTTATATATTGTAAATCTCCTGTGGTATTTAAGAAAGCATTATATAAAAAAGCTATTTTTTCGATGATCGGAAGCTCTTTTTTTAATAAAGTAAAATCAGAACTTTTGGTGAGATGAAATTTTGAAGATAATGTAAATTCAATATTCAATGAAGTAGTAATAATGTCATGTAAAAGAAGCGGTTCATTATTGAACGATTCGTGAATCAAATTACCGGGAATAAAAAATCTGTTGTTTTCTTCACTGAACTGGAAATACGATGAACCTAAAAAAGAGTATTCATTATCTGCATTCAAAATATATAGAGATGATATTTCTTTTTCAGAAAAAACATTTGAAAACAGTAAAAAATAAAGCTGATAGATCGTATTGATTTCATTTTCATCTTTTAATTGATTCAGAAATAAAGGTTTTAAACTTGTCAAATCTTCTATAGAATCTAATTTGAATAATTTCTTAAAGAATGACTGATCTTTAGCCGTACCATTTATGAACTTATCATAAAATATTCCTACCGATTTATTGTTCTCTATTTCTTCAGAAAAAATATCGGAAAAGGTAATCAACCTGTAATTTATCAGAAGATTGGGTATTTGTGGCAATACATCTTTTAAAGGTATGTGTTGACTCTCAGAAATAATATAAATTTTATTCTGCATAGAATCTACATCAATAAGATTATTAAGACTTTGCAGAAATAATAAATGCTTTTGGTTTATTTCATCTGATACAGAGCTATTAAGCTCAATTTTATGCATTGACTCAAATAGTTTTACCCTTGAATCTTCATCAAATGAAACTATAATATCCATTGCCTCTGTAGCTACCGTATCTATATCTTTATGTTTTACAAAGAAATCAGTAATCTCTGTATTAAATTTTTGTTCTTTTAAATGAACCAGGGAGCTGTATGAATTCAGCTCTTCAGGTAGCTGTCTGTAGCAGGAATCTTTTTGCTGATTAAAAAAATCAATGATTTTATTTTTTTCACTATAAAACTGTTGTGTAATATAGCCTGATACAATATCATAATTCTTACCATTGGATATGATTGTATTATACTCAAAGAAGTCTAGTTCCAGAACTTTTGCAAGCTCAAGAATATTCATAATTTCTTCCTTGGAAAGATCATTCAGCAGCAATTCAGGATCTTTTAATTCTGATTTATAACCAAATGGCAGATTAGAAGAAAAAAGAGAGGATGCTTCTTCATCAGGAATATAAGCTCCAAAATATTTCAATAAGTTTTCCTGATAAAAAGGAAGATTTTCTATTTTCTTTTTGGGAATAAAAATATACCTTGAACGGATGATTTTCTTTCCGAAAATAATTTCATCATAATCTGATAAAAGTTTTTTTTCCTTTTCATCCCAGTTAGAATGTTTAAAAGCATACTCTATTTCTCCTTTTATCTTTTCTGCATGAATAGTATTTACTGAAAGGTGGTTCAATACGTCGCTCCATTGAGGGTAGTAAATTCTCTCATAAAGATTGGCAGGATCTGTTTTCAGGTAATTTAAAAGGATGTTAATATTTTCAATCCCTTGTAGCTGATTGGTATCTATTGATAATAAACCCGCCAGACCTCCTTGCAGATTCAGCATTTTGCCAAAGGGCTGGTAAATACCAAGATTGTTTTTATAAATCTTCAAATGCCTGATTCTTTCTCCCGGTGTATCGTCCAATTTCCTGAACACTTCGAATAGCATAAACTTTTCTTCGTTAGTTAATGAATCAAGTTTTTCATCTGAAACATGATTGCTGAAGTTTTTTGTAAGGTTCGTATACAAAAACTGTTTAAGCTCATTTTGCTGAAAATTGGTTCTGAATCTTTCGATAAAGCTGCCGATATTAGATGAACTTGTTACGATACCAGCCTTATTAAAAATCTCTTTAGCCTCGTATGTTCTGTCATTTAATAAAATGTAAGGATAGTCTCCGATTTCTTCGATAGAGCGGATTAAATGATCTGTAAATTTTATCCATTTTATCCGGATTAAATTAGTTTTTTGAACTTCACTCAAACCAGATAAGCCGTTGGTTTTTAGTGTAATTTCATGATAAAAAACAGATATTCTGTCTTCATCTTTTTCCAGCCATCGGTTAATTTCTATATAAGAAGAGTCATTTTGAAGAATATCAAAAATGTTGTATCTTTTGAGAGCAAGCTTTTCAACTGCTTTATAAACAATATCACCATTTTCTTCATTATCATCAAAATAAAAATACTGATGGTTACCTTCAAATCTTATTTTGCTGTCCAGTATATATACCTGCTGATTTCTGTTGGAAGACAAGTCAATAAGGCAGGTTTCATCATTGTAGTTTTTAACTGGAACAAGTTTACTAAGTAATTGGTTGAGGGGTTGTGTGAAACACTCTGTAATCCATCTGCTTTCATTATTGTGTGTTTCGCCTGAGGTTAAAAAAGAAGCATACAGGTCGAAGAAATATTTTTGATTTGAAACAAAAAGAGTTTTTAGTTCAATCTCAATACGTTCTATCACTTTGCTAAATAATCTTTCATTTAGGCCAATTCCTCCTCCGGACTGAAGAAATACGCGGCTCGATCCTTTATAAAGAGCATTGGAATGGAAGATAAAATTGAAATTATGTACTTCCTGGCTTACCGGGAAATAGAGATAGAAACTTGGAGATCCTTTGAAATAATTTCCTATTTGATTAAATTTTCTGAAGCCAAAAAGAATTTCTATTTCACTTTCGGTATTAATGGTCTCTTTTTCATTATCAGATAATTCTGAGAAGTTCTTTTTGAAACGTATAAATGAATAATCATCAATATCCTCGGGATTTTTTGTAATCGTAAACTTATGAAACTGGAGATCCGGATGATGTACCTCTTCACCATTGATTACGGCTGTCTGTAAAGCCTTTCCTTCATTAGAGGTTTGTTTTAGCACAGCTAAGGAAAATTTTACACCAAGATTAAGATTGGGTTCTTCTCTCAGTTCGTTTAATTTTCCATCCCCAAGCTTCATTAAAAATAGAGCTCCTTCCTCAAAGTTATTTTTTAAATACCGGGAAACATGTTCTTCTTTAAGCCAGTTACTAAGGATTGATAAATCTTCTTGTCCAAAAGGGGATAAATTAGCTTTTTGTCCTTCCCAGATTGTAGGGATTTCTCCGTAGGCACAAGGAAAAGTAGTTAACAGAATTTTAAATAGCCAGGGGGTAGTATTTTCAAGATTAATATTTTCCGCAACATCAACATTATATTTAAGGTCTTCAACAATAACATTTGTACGGAAGTTAAGTATTTCATTGTTTTTCCAACTGTATAAAATGGGTCCATTAAGATGATTGACTAGTTCATCCAGAGCATCATCTTTTCCCACCAATCTGTGTGCGAGTTTAAAACCGATACCGAATTGTCCAATTTTATCTGAGGTATTTGCTTTTGTTGATGAACCAATATTAAGGATAGAACGTATGCTTGCCGGATTAAACATTTCTCCATTATTAATCACCAGCAAATAATCATTATCGGTAGCTTCATCCTTTTTGTAAAACATCAGAAATTGGGTACCACCGGCATCTACTGCATTTTGCAAAAATTCGTAAACGGCCTGGCCGTCCTTTGCCATGTCCAAAAATGATTTCAGCTTATTTTTTACGCCATTTTGAGCGGTACTGCTGCCATCCGTATCTCCAAAATATAAATCGAACCATCCTTTTGTTTTCCGTGAATGCTGATCAGTAAAGAAGTTGCCAATAAAATTTTCGTCCCTGTCAGGCATTTTTCTTACTTCATTTTTATAAATGCTTCGGTATTGCTGAATATTTTTTATTTTCATGCTTAAGTGTTGTTTTTATGATTTTAGTATAAGTGAAAATTGGATTTTGCTCTAAAAATACATATTAAAATCTGATTTTAATTGTGGGTTTCCGTAAATCCATAAATAAAAAAATACTGCTTATAAAAACAGTATTTGTATGGGTTTAGTCAAAGGTTATATTTTATATTTCCAGATGTTTTAATTGAATTCCTTCTTCCGTTTTCCATTCCAGGGGGCCACTTGCTGATCTTGCTAATGTAGCAGCCGCAGCTCTTGAGGAAGAAGTAAAGATATAGTCTTTAGTCAGCTTATAAAATCCGTTTTCTGTTTCTATTATTCCTTCAGCCAACATTTTTCTTCGCTCAGATACTATACCATCAGGTAGTGATGGCTGTTCTGCTATGATCAGAAGAGAATCTTTATATACAATAAAACCTTCTGTGGAAGGGCTGCCCTTCGCCCATGCACCAGCTCCATTTTTACAAAATAAAACCAATTGGTTGTTTTCGCCCTGTTCCATTGTTTCTTCCAAGGATTCAAATATTTTATGTCCCAGAGCAGCGGTAAGTATTTTAATATTGGATAAAAACTCCTCAAGTTCCGCCTGCTCTGCTTCAGACAGCTCTGGCCGGGTAGGGGTATTTTGATTAATTGTATATCGTTCCGCACTTAAAGCCAACTGATGAAGACGGTTTTCTAAATATTTAACACCGGCTTTATTTAAATACTGATCTTTACTACCGAAAAACAAAACTTCATTCCAGAAATCTTTGTTAGCAATATGGTGAGCAAGGCGGTCTGCAATTATTTCTGCTTCTCCAATATAGGCTGCGTCTTCATTATTATCTCCTTTGCCAATCAGTATATATACACCAGGCTTTCTAAATTCCGGGCGGGTACTGAATTCTCTTACTTTAATACGTGGGACTTTTATGCCTATGCCTGTCCAGTTACTGAGTTCTGCAGTGGTGAGACTATTAGGAGTACCATCTACCAGAAATAGACGTATCGTTTTTCCAAAGGTGTTCATTATTAGTTGAGTGTTTTAATGATGACAGGTTTCATAACATTTGTTTACAACTGGCAATAATAATAAAAATCTCCGGTTTCCGCTTACGGGAAAATGTAAATTTTTCTGTAAAATCTATTCTAATAACATTATATGAAAACTTAAAAATATTTCCAGCCACTATCACCTATTGCTACAGGCACTTATACAAGTATCCACAGTTACTTTTTAAATATCCACAACCGGATAGATAAGCCCTTGCAACAGGTTGTCCATATATCAACAGCCGTTCTTAAAATAACGGCAACAAGTTGGTTAAGTGTCTGCAGGCATTTCAGAATAAGCTGAAGACACTTCATTAATAACCTGCAGACAGTTTTTAAATGATAATACCCCCTTGGGTAAGGGGGTACATACACTTGTAGAAATGGGCGTTTGAACTTTAGAACCGCCTGTTGATATTTGTATAACCAATTGCTGTTAGTTCTTTACGTCATCAGAGGGAGTTACCGGAGGGGTAGAAGGGGTTGTGGTTACGAAAAACTGCTTCAGATCTTCATAAATGGTATTCGTTCCCGGAACATTTTCTCCTGAAAGGAATTTCATGTTTCTATAGAAGGTGATGGCATTGTGGTAATTATCGTGATCCAGCAAAACTTTAGTATCAGACAGCTGTTCTGTTAATGAGCTCATGATTTGCAGGCGTTGTTCTACCTGTTCTCTTCCCAGATAATCCTTATCGAATTCCACTTTATCTAAAAAGTTGGGAACATATTGGGGATATTGCTCCATGTAGATTTTGGCTTTATTGACGAAGAGTTTGTTCTGTTCCGCAATACTTCCGTATTGTTGTCTTTCCTCGGGAGTAAGATTGATGGTTTTTCCTGATAAGACCGTATCGATAGTTTGCAATGCCTGATCAAGTTTGGTTAGTTCTTCAGTGGTAAAACTTAAACTGATTAAATTGTCTAGTGCCATAATATTGTGTTTTTTGGTTTGTAGGATCAAATATAGCGAGTGCCAGGCATAGAAAAACAGGGGATTGTAAGATTTTTAACGCATGTTCGTCAGAAAGTGAAAACCAGATAACAGCGTTTGTTTTTTCTAACTTTTTGATGAAAAAAAGCGGGCATAAAAACGGAAATGACGAAATAGGAGAGGAGGCCCGTTTCACAGCATCATTGTAAAGAACAGAGATTGTAATTAAGCTGTTTTTTAAGGGGTGTTTTTATAAATATTTTTCTATATTTAAACCTCATAAATGTTGAATTATCATGGAACATAAAATACATCAGGGACGCAATGTAAAACGATTCAGAGAAATGCTGGGCATCAAGCAGGAAGCACTGGCTCTTGATCTTGGCGACGACTGGAACCAGAAGAAAATTTCTCTGCTGGAACAGAAAGAAATTATTGAAGACCCTCTACTGAAAAGAATTTCTGAAGTATTGAAAATTCCGGTGGAAGCGTTTCAGAATTTTGATGAGGAGCAGGCGGTGAATATTATTTCTAATACGTTTGGAGAGCACGCTTTCAGTAATTCATTTAATTATGGTACAATTAATTTTCACCCTATTGAAAAAATAGTTCAGTTGCATGATGAAAAGATTGCTCTTTATGAAAGGATGCTGAAGGAGAAGGATGAGATGATGGGTAGACTGGAGAGGTTGATTGAGAAAAAATAAACCTACAATATTATAATTGAAAAGCTCAACAGAAATGTTGAGCTTTTTTGTATTGTTAATCTTCTACTTTTACTTGTCCGTTCATTAGCATAGGTAATAGCCAGTCTCGTAAAGAAGCGAGTTCTTGGTTCTCCCTTAGATTATTATCAATTTTAAGATATAAGTTTGATACTTTTTTTGAAAAATTTGTAAGAAATTTCTCATCAGGATAGATTATGTATTTATTTAAGAATGTATCTTTTTGAAAAAATCCTCGTGCACTACCATTAGTTGTATTTTCAAGTTCTGTAATTACGTTTTGTAATAATAAATTTAAAAAAAACTGATTTCCATCCTTCGATTTAAATTTCCACATATTTTGGTTTTGTAAGGCAGGAAGAATATTAGAATTAACAACAGAAAACTTTCCAGTTGAAGCGCCTACCATTACCATTAAAAAATCAAAGCTGTTTAATTCATATTTTGAAAATTCTTTTGCCCTCTCTTCGGATATATAAACTATATCGTCTAAAAAAATATATCCATTATTAAAGTTTTTGGTTCTAATTATTTTAACCCCTTTAATATCATACCATTCACTTTTAAAGGCGTAACCATTTATAATATTAGATATTTCCTCAAGCTTCTTGACATTCCAACCTTCTGGAATTTCCCTTTTCAATACTTCATTATATACCATTTTTCCGCCTGAAAATTTGTAAGGTTTTCCATCTTCATTAGGAAAATCAAATTGTAAAAACCAATAATCATATAACGTTTTGGCCATTTGTTCCAGTTCTGTATTGATGATGTTATTGAGCTCTATTTTATCATCTAGAGCAGATAAAACAGAGGCAATTCTCTGTTGTTCTGTTTTTGTTGTGGGTACTAATATCTCTTGTCTTTTTAAAGCACCTTCATTTACTCTTTTTCTTCCAGAGGTACCTTCCATACAGCTGATAGCACGTTCTCTAAATAAAGGACTTCTTGCTAAATAATAAATGAATTTAGAATCAGAGTTTTCATTTTCTCTTAGTACAATAAACTCAGAAGAGCCGAATGCAACTTCATCTTCGTTTAAATTGTCAACATACGCTGTTTTTCCATTTTCAAGACAGGGTGTAATTTTAGCGACTAATGTATCCTTGTTACGGAATTTTGGTCCAGTAGAATATTCTAGATTCTCAGATCCATTAATTTTTCTTTGAAATATACCTAGCTTATCCATTCCAATTTTCCTTGTAATGGAGCCTTTTTTTATAGATTCATGAGGATTAAAATCAATGAATTCTCCAATAGAAATCTGTTTCCAATTACTCATATTTCAATGTTTTTAACTGATTCTGAATTTCGACATCTAATTCATTTCCTCGTCTAAATAATGAGGTCAATCGGTTTTCAAAGTCATTCATTTTTTTAGCAAATTCTTTTGGGCTAATATCTATATATTCAATCTTTACTTCAAAATATTGTCCCGCTGAGAAAGAATAATTTTTTTCTATTATCTGTTCTTTGGTTACAATTACAGAAAGGTCTTCTACAGGTACCTTGTTGTTAAAAGTCTCTATTATGTTCGCTTCTTCTTCACGTGTTAGCACGGTACGTTGGTTTTTGCCTTCTTTTACAGTATCACCTAGCTTGCTGGCATCCATAAGGACAATATGTTTGCTATCGGCTTTTTTATCTATAAATAATACCGATACATTGGTACCTGTGCTGGCAAAAATGTTACTAGGCATACTTACCACGCCTCTTAACCAGCCTTTATCTATTAAGCGTTCACGTATTTTCTTTTCTATACCACTTTGTGCTGTAATAAATCCGGTAGGAACTACAATAGCTGCCTTTCCTCTATCATTCAGACTGTGCATAATATGTTGGATAAACAACAGATAGATAGCCATAGATTCCTTTTTTGTTTTTGGTACATTAGGAATACCTGCAAAAAAACGTTCTTTAAAAGTATCTTTTTCCAAATCATCTCTGAAATCTGAAAAATCGAGTTTAAAAGGCGGGTTAGATACAATGTAATCAAATTTTAGTTTATTCAAATAAAATGGTTGAGATATGGTATTGGTTTTAATTACATTAGGTATACTATGTATGAGATCATTAAGAATTAGATTCAATCGTAACATAGTACTGGATTTCTGAGAAATATCTTCAGAATAAATAGTACATCTGTTCTCTCCTATTTTATGAGCTAAAGACATTAATAAAGAGCCTGAACCTACGCTTGGATCATAGCATTTTGCTTGCTTAACGGGCTCTGGAACCAAAATATTAGCAATAATACGGGAAACAGCATTTGGCGTATAGTATTCAGCATACTTACCTCCTGAATCAGAGTTATAATCTTTGATTAGGTACTCAAATATGTCTTTAAAGAAATCGTATTTTTCACTGAAATAGTCTTCAAAACTTTCTTCAAAACTAAATTCAAATAATTTGTTAATTAAGGCTCTACAAAAGTTATCACGCTCTGAACGGTCAGTGATAAACTCGCTTAAATCATTAAAAAGCAAATCCTTAGCTCCGGAATATGATTTTATGGAATATATATCTGCATTCTCTATACTAATACCTCTTAATGTTTCATCAAATGTTTTAGCAAAATCATCACTATTTTGATTATTATGTAAATGTGCAATTAACTGATGGGGTTTTAATCTAGCAACATTTTCATCTAACAAATCAACTAATAGTTCAGAATCAATATCTTTACCTAGTTCTTGTTGCTTTTTTTTTAGTTCGTAATGGAACTTATCATTTATAAATTTATACAAAAACATCTGTGATATGATCTTGAACTCGTTACCGTCATTTCCAAGACCAAAGTTAGCACAGACACTTTTTAGGTTGTCAATTAGTTGTTCGGTTTTAGCTTTGTATGTTATATCCTGCGTCATTTTTATATTCTGTTGTTATACAGCTGAAAATATTCTTTTCCAATAAGGTTACTGATATTTTGCCTGGTATCAGTGTCTAAATTTAATTTTTCTTCTATTACGAATTTTTGAGCAACCAATCGAACCAAATAACGTTCGAATAGCGCTTCATTATTTAAATAATCCTCCTGTCCTTCAAGTCTGGTATCTACTTCATTTTTTATCTGTATTAGTGCCCTGTGAAGTTGTATTTCTTTAGCATTAAGCTTGCCTTTTTCGGTCAGGCGTTTGTGGATGCGGACGTATTTTTCATCGTTGTTATACTTGGCTTTCAATAATGCATTTTTACGGTTCAGCTCTTTGGCTTCATCATATATTTTACGAAGCAAAGGTAAGTTTTCTACCATTTCGGCTTGCGTTGTTTCGGTGAGATTTTTTTTCTTGAAAATACGTTCCAGTTCTTCTCTTAAACTTACAAAAACTGGATCGTTCTGGTCAAAATTATTTTGCAGGGCTTCACGTGTTTTGCGAAGCTGATCTTTCAGTTCATCTGCCAGTTTTAGTTCTTCTTCTCCTACTTTAATAAATTGGAAAACAATATCCTCCAATGCAATATTCAAAAGGTTTTGAGTTTCTTCAGCATTAGCAAGATTTTCAAGAAGATTGAGATTATCTAAGCGATTTTGTGCTTCAATTAATAAGCGGTTTAGAATTTCAAAGTCTATGAGTTCTCCCAGTCCCTGTAAATCTTGCAATGCTATCAGGTTTTTTAATTCTTTTGCAGTGCGTAAGGCTTTTACCAACTGCAACAATTCTTTTTTGTCGGTCAGCTGAGCTATTTGCTGTGAGAATATTTCCCTGTTTTCAGTATCATAATGGAAAAGAGTTTCTTTGATATTGTCAATCTCCTCTCTGATTTCCTCTTCTGATTTGAACAGATTAGAATACATTTCCATTTCATCACCAAGCTCATCCTGCAATTCTTTAAAATACAGTTGATTGGTACGGTCAAAAGCTTTTGATATGTCAGCAAAATCAACTACATACCCATATTGATAGTTTTTATACGGGCGGTTTACCCGAGTCAATGTCTGCAATAAATTATGATCCTGAATAACACGCGCTAAATAAAGTTTTTTTAATCTCTTGGCATCAAAACCAGTCAATAGCATATTGTATACAAAAAGGATATCTACTTTTCCTCCTTTGTATGCTTTTATCAATTCTTTACGAGTAGATTTATCATTTTCATCATGCAGAATCAATGCAGCGGTTAGTTTATCTTTTTTACGTTTACCATAAGGAGCGGATGCTTCTGCAACTAATGGTAGTTTATCTGCATCTGTTTCCTGTTTGCCATATTGTTCTTCAAATAATTGGAACAACATTTTAGCCTGTTTAGAAGAATCGCAAACAACCATTCCTCCCAAAGATTCATCTTTCCAGCGATCTCTGAATTCTATGAGATCTTTAGTTATATAATTAAGTAATCCTTGTGCAAATGGTCTTTCGGCATATACATCCGATATTTTGATGTCTCCTTTCAGCAATTTGATCTGCTCCATTACTTCCTTCATTTCCATCTTAAAGCTTCCTTCGATTTCTTCACGAATCAAACGTAAGGTGTAGCCGTCTGCAATGGAACGGTTGTAATAGTATTTGTGAATATAGTTTCCAAAGAGTAGTTTAGAATCATACTCCTTTGTAACTTCTCTTAGCAATGGAGTTCCTGTTAATGCTATAATTACAGCATTTCTGTCAGAATTGATAAGATTGGCAAGGTAGTTACCTTTTGGATTGTAACTTCTGTGAGCTTCATCCAAAAAATAGACACGTTGAGTATTGATATCATAATCCGGTAGTTTAATAATCGTTGAATCTTCACTAAACTTCTGAATATTGACTACTGTAATTTCTGCTTGTCCACTATCATTATGGATGGCACCTACAACCTGCAAATCTTTAATAAATTCCTGACGGGAATTAACCTGATTAACTTTTAATCCACGATTAGAAAATTCTGTAGAAGCCTGAATCAATAAATCAATTCTATCTACAATAAAATAGAACTTTGGGATAGTATTTTGTTTCTGGTAATAATCAGTCAGGTGTTTAACATTAAAAAATGCCAATGCTGTTTTTCCTGAACCCTGTGTATGCCAGATAATTCCTTTGTTTTTTCCTTCACTTAATTTTTGAGTAATCGCCATAGTTGCAAAAATCTGCGGATAACGCATAATATGTTTTTGCAAACCACTTTCTTCTTCTACATAAGCAATGGCATAGCGAAGTATAAAAGCCAGACGCTCTCTACTAAATAAAGAGGTGAGGATACGATGTGTTGGCGTATAAAGCTCCTTATTAACTTTAAATTCAGGGCTATGTTTTATGACTAATAAATTATTGTCTTTTAGAATGGTATTCTCTTCAGAATCTGAAATTATTCCAAACTTTTGTTTAACCGGAAATTCTTCATCTTCACGGAAATAGTTGAAGTGCAAATCGGAATAAGCTGCTGTTGCATAAAAAGCTCCAAAAACAGGTTCTACAATACCATCTTCATATTCCATGTTATTGGAAAAGACCATCAATTGGGTAATATTGGCAAAACGTCTAAAGTGCTTGTTCTTGAAACGAGTATTTATACGAGTTCTTTCATCAAGTACACCTTGCTTGTTATGTGGTTTTTTTACTTCAACAAAAGCCAGTGGCATCCCATTTATCAAAATCGTAATATCCGGTCTGAATTCTTCGTCTCCATTTTTAGCTGTTAGTTCAGCTGTTACATGGAAACTATTATTGTTGAAATTTTTAAAGTCTATCAGTTTAATACCAGAGTTAGCAGTAAGTCTTTGAAAGAACTTTCTTCCTAAATCTTCATAGTCTAATTCTAAAGTAATTTCATCAAGGATACGTAATACCTCTTCTTTGGACACATCCGGATTGATGCGCAAAAGACTTTCTACAAAAATGTCTTCAAAAATATTAGTTTCATCTCTACGATTCTGTTCTGAAAATGGAATATACTTATAACCCAACTTCATAAGATGAAGAAGGGCAGGAATTTTAACTCTGGAATTTTCGTTAAATGCCATTAGGAATTTTCTCTGTTATTGGTTTAGTTCGGCAAAGATAAGATTCCGAGCTCCTCAAACGAAGAAATAAGACAAGTAATTTCTATTTTTCTACTGTTAAAATTTCAATTATTTTATACTCAATATTTAAGAGTTTGGAGGATTTATAGTGTTTAAATTCATTTTGCTTCATTATTCTTTAAACCAATATTCTGTCAACCTCTGTTCTCCGGATTTTAATAAAATGCACTGTTCAATCGCCCATTTCAGGTCTCTGCTTGCAGTTGGGGCAGAAATATTTCTGAAGTTTTGCATATAGTCTTTCCTACTGAACGTATTTTGTTTTACTTTCTCTTTAAATAATAAAATTCTGTCTTCTGTATACAATGTTTTATTTTGAGATTGTAAAAGTTCCTGTAGAGATTCGAGAATAATACTCAGCATAAATTCTATAAATGGGGTAGAATTTCCTTTTTTATCAGATTCTGATAATGTATTGTAATATTCAGTCTGTTTTTGCTTGATGAGGGCTTCTACAGGCAGATATTCAAATACAGGATATTGTTGCATCAGAATTAAGGTCTGCCAGAGTCTGCCCATTCTTCCATTGCCGTCTGTAAAAGGATGTATAAATTCAAACTCATAGTGGAAGACACAGCTTTTAATTAAAATAAGGTCTTTGTCTTTTTTCAGATAAGCAAAGAGGTCTTTCATCAATCCTTTTACCATGGCGCCTCCCGGTGCTATATGTTCTACTTTTGAACCTTTAATGATGCCTACATTAGTGGTTCTTAATTGACCAGGATGGGCAACCAGTCCTTTCATCAGAATGGAATGCGCTTTTTCTAAGTCTTTCAGGTGATAAGGATTTAGTTGATTGATTTCTTCATAAACTTTTATCGCATTCTGAACCTCGAGAATATCTTTTTGGGGTGCAATGACTCTTTTATTTTCCAATAAAGCAGTTATCTGCTCTTCAGTAATGGTATTCCCTTCAATTTCCAATGAAGCCTGAATGGTTTTAATTCTGTTTTTCTTTCTTAATTCAGTGACAGGTTTGTACAGATGGGAAGCATTGATTTCTCCTATTTTTTCAGATATAGAAGCCACTAAGAATAAAATGTTGTCTGTAATGGAATAGGGAGGTTTCATCTCTTTGATAATATCATATGATACTATCAAAGATAGAAAATTATTTGAAAAACGGATTGATATTTTGAAACTATTTTCCTACTCAATAGGTACTTCAGACATATTTCTTAATAACGCAGGGGGTGTAATGAGTTATATTTCATTGCTTTAACTCCCAAACTTCTTCACCCTAATCACCTTTTCCCTTACCTTAATCACAAAAGGCTCCAGTTGTACTATTTTCCCGGCTTCTACTTTGAAAGTATCAGTAGAGCGTTCGCAATAGGTATTGGATGGCAGAGAGTTTTTGTTCAGTTCAATCCTGTAATTTCCGGAGGGCAGGAAGGATGCAAATTCCCCGTTGTCGTCGGTGATGATATGATGTACTAACTGTTCGTTGCGGTAAATATTGAAGAGAACACCACCGACTTTGGGCGTGAAATCTACTGCTGTTTTGGTGTCAAAATCATAGGTTATTTTTCCCTGGGTCGTTCCGTTTTGATGAAGAGGGATCTCAAAAGAGTAGTGGTGTTTGTCTACTGTAAATTCGGTTTCATCGTAATACCAGCCTTGCTGGATCACCTGTTTCAGGGCATACTTTCCGTAAGGGATAGAACGGTAGCTGATAGAACCTGACGGGTCGGTTTTAAATGAAATATTGTTGAGCATAATGAGATAGCCTGCTGCTTCTTTGTCGCCTTCATCATAGATATTGTTTTCGTTCAGGTCATAATAAACAAATGCTTTGATATCACCTTTTTTACCCGGATCAAGGGTACTGTTTCTAAGGTTGACGGTCACACCGGCTTCTACGGTCAACAGATTATTGGTGAAGCTTCCTGCAGTATAACTGAAGTAGGAAGAGTTCAGATATAGAGCGTACTTTTCCCTTGAATACTTCAGGTTCATAAAGCCGGAAGGCGATTTTCCGTACAGAACATCATCCGTATAAGAGACCCCTGAGGTGACATTCAGCTGACGGTTGAAGAAATTTTTATTGACAAAAGCAGAAAGGGAAAGCTTTTTGTAGGGAGTGCTCTGATTCATCATTTTTGAAAAAGCATATTCGGAGAGGAAATAACTTCCATGCTGATAGATCCCGTTCACGGTAAGCCATTTGTAGCTGTAAGTTCCGCTTGCTTTCATCTGAAACTGCTGTTTGTCGTTGTCCGGATATTGTGCCAATCCTGTTTCCATGCTTAAGATGGAGGAGTGTTGCTTATCAGGGCTCAGCCAGGTAAGGTATTCCGTAAAACGCTGGGCTTTAAGCTGTTTTGTGTTCTCGTAAGGCTGGGCATTGAAGAAATTATTATAAGAATTGGAGTTTTCTTCCTGATACTGGTAGCCAAGTCCCATCCCGAAATTCCCTTTTTTAGGGAAGTTGATTCCCGTATCCAGTCTTAGATTGCTCGAATTCAGGGTGTTGTCGTAATAGTAGAACTTAGGTGAAAAATGGGAAGCTGTAATGTTGGCATACACATAATGATCTTTGAAAATCATGGTAGAGAAATTCTGCTGGATCTGCAAAATTCCTCTTCGGTTTCCGGGATAATAATCTGTGCTGTAGAAATAATTTCCGTTCAGATTGATCTTTTTGATCATTCCGGAATATTGGGATTCCAAAGCTAAAGAAGGCTTGGTGGGCTGGTTGTTTTCGTAGAAACTCAGTCCGCCATACACCTTGGTATTGGTTCTCCAGTCTTTACCGAAAGCATACTGAAGGTCTGTTCCGGCTACATGATGTCTGGCTTTTTCATAAGGATCGTCCCTGAAAATATAGGTTCCTGAGATATTGCGGGAAGCGTTTTGAGCTCCCAGGGTTCCTCTGGTATAAAATCCATAACCATATTTCAGAAAAGAATTTCTTTCGATCAGGCTGTAGGTCTGGTCTACGAAACCTGCTTCAATTTTTTTGTCTTTATCAGGAGAAATGTAGGCATATTCGAGCCCTCTTCCAAACATGGAAAGTTCCAGTAATTTATTAATATTTCCGATCGTGAATTCACTGTTTTCCCTGTGATAGGTCAGATAGGTATTATTGACAATAGGATCGCTCTGATTCTTCATGGTATAGATATTCCCCCGGATGAAAATATATCCTGAAGGAAGGTTGAAACCTCCGGAACCTACCAATTGATACATGTCCAGGTTTTCCCCGGCATGCCTGTAACTTGCTGTGATGGTATTCCTGGTAAAGTTGGAAAAAGCGGTGGATTCCATATCTTCATAACGTTGTACCGAAGAAACATTTTGCACAGATACCGTAGTGTTGCCGAATATCTCTCTGTCCGGCTCTCTGAAACCTGCAATATTAACGGAAATCTGAGTGCTTCGGGATCTGATTCGGGAAGGCAGAAAACGGAACACAAAGACTGAATCTTTCTGTACGCCAATACTTCCTGTTTTCTCGATAAAAGCGTTCCCCTGTTCAGCTTCCGGAATTTTAAATACAACCGTTACATGCTGTTTTCTGTTCCCAAGATTGGAAACTCTTGCCCTTACTTCTACCGAATCGGTAGCTTTATTCACATAAATCAGAGGGGTTTCTGCCGTGATGCGCATGGCATTATTTTCAGTAACGGTGTAAGGTATTTCTTTTTCCGCCATTGTTTTATTCTGCTGGTCAGAAAGACGGAAACCCAGACGTGATTCTCCTGAAACGGCATTATTGCTGACTACGATTTTTACCGGAATGAAAAGATGTTCACCGGATTTCATTTCGACCTGAAGACTGTTGCCCGAAATATTCCTGAAACCTTGAGGAATCGTAATGTTTATTTTTCCTTTGAAATCATTTGTGCTTTGATTGTTAAGGACAATGATCAGATCCAGAATGCCTGTTTTATCTGTTCTGGATTCATTACGGATATCAAGACTTATCCCGGAACTGCTTTGCGCCGGAATCCATATCTGAAACGAAATCAAAAAAATGAAAAAGATTTTTTTGAACAGGTCTTGAAGCATGGTTATTGGGGGATAATCTCGTATTGAAGGGTGGTGGAATATTCTTCCGATTTGGCATTAATCAGTCTTTCATCATTGGCTTTGGTGGAATATCGGATATCGTAATACAGGCTGGAGTTTCCCGTGGAGCCTCCTGTCGCAATAAGCTGTGGAGAAGCACTCAGCAGGATAGGATATACATTCCCATTGTTTCCGGAAACGGGGATGAGATTCATTTTTACGGTTCCTAAAGCAATGTAGTTTCCGGTTGGTGAGCTGAACTGCCCCTGAAGAGAACGTAATTTGATCTGGTAATTGGTATTGCTTTTTACAATCAGTCCATTGGAATAAGTGACACTTACTCCGTTGACATAATCCGGCATACTTTTGAATTCCAGTGATCCGTTGACCGCTTTTGCTGAAAACTGAAGCGACATTTCAGGGACATCGGTCGGAGTTCCGCTGAGCGGTCCGATGTGAATCTGAAAATTATGATCAGCCCTGCCAATAATATTGTTGTACCGGTCATACGCCGTAAACTGTACCGGAACATTGAATCTGGTCCAGGAAGGGTAGCTTCCAAGATAGGATCCTCCCATAACGGTCAGGCTATATTTTACCTGCAGGTTATAATAGCCGTTGGGCTGTGGCGGCTGATTGTACAGTGCTGCATTGGACTGTGGAATTAAAAAGACTTCCTGGTTGGCCTGAAGAAAAGTATTCAGCGGCATTCCGATCTGCGGAATGGTGGGTACGGGTCCCGGATAAGCCTGTCCTGAAGTGGAAACCGGCTGAAATGATATCTTGTTGGCAGGCATCGTATAATTTCCGTCTGTAGAAGTGATAGGCTGTTTCAGCCTCATGGATATTTTCCAGTAAGGAATATTAAATGCTCCATTACCGGCCAGGGTAAAGGTGTAGGCATCCGGATTGGTATTTCCGCTGTAGGAATTAATTTGTAAGTAGCTGTTTATCCAGGAATTGTAATTGACCTGTGAGAAGCAGTTCAGAGAGATCAGCAGAAAGAAACAGAAGAATTTTTTACTATTCATAGCTGAAACTTAATTCTCCTAATTCCAGATTGTTGTTGTCTCCGTAATCAATCATTACCGAAGCGGTATACTTTCCTTTTTCAAGGCTTGCCGGAAGAGGGATATCCATTTCTCTTTTATTTCCGGGCATGGAGTAAAAGATAACGGGATCCAGTGATACTTTTTTTCCGGTTTGGGTATTCACAAAGTCAGTGTATATTTTTCCGTCACCCCATACATCGCCCTGATTTTCAAAAAAGAGGTTGATGGTATTGGTTGTTTTTCCGTATACCAGATTCTGGATTTCAAGTTTTTTCGTTTTGGCGGCAGGCAGCTTGTGGAATAATTTGATTCCTGAGCGGATGCTTACCTTGATGTTGGCGCCTTTATGATCCACATCATCTACCGGATTCATCTGGCTTACATATAAAACGGCCGTATGGGCAGCCAGTTGGTCTGAAAGTGCATTAGGAACCGTAATGGTAATCTCAATATCTTTTTTTTCTCCCGGAGCCAAAGTAAAGTAATTATCTTCTTTTTTGACCGAAACCCAACTTGCGCAGGAAGCGGGAAGGGTATTGGCGGGATACGTTACATTCTCACCTTTTTTGTCATACTCCCAGTCTCCAAGGCTTACCGCAAGGTCCAGAGAGTTCTTGGCACTTACATTCGTTACCGTTATTGTCTGGGTATTGCTGTTTCCGTTTCCCGATTCAAAATACAGTCTTGGCGGTGAAACCGAAACTCCTGTTTGTGCGTATCCATGAAAAGATGATAGGAAAAGAAGACTGAAAAGGAAAAGAGAGAGTCTGCTCATGAAGGAGATTAGTTTTTAAATGTTGATAAAGTGCTGGGGTAGGTACAACACTTTATCATTACATAATGATAGCTATTATTGAGAAATAATCGTATACGTCAGCTCAGTAGTGTATACGGTAGGATCTTGTCCTGCGATATAGTTATCCAGGTAAGTATTAGCTCCTGCACCTTTATATTCAATATTGATTTTTTTGTCTACCCCTCCGGTAGAAGAAGTTACCAAAGTAGCTTCGTTAGCTGATAAATGTACATTCTGAGCATATTGAGCGCCGTTTACAGCTTCAGAGCCTGCGCTTGCAATAATCTGGATCGTGTTAGCCTGGATGTTTTTACCTCCCTGCTGTAATACATCATTTCCACCTTTTACTTTTACCTGGAATCCTCCTGTGCTGTAAATGCTTAAGTGATCTGCGTTAAGAGAAGATACACCGTCAGCATAGTCATCTTTAGTTACGTAGTCTAAATTAACGATTTTTTGAGCGTTGTTAACAACAAGAGTTTGGATAGGCTTCAGTCTTACATTCAGCGTTACATTCTGTTGTGCTTGTAATGTTGAGAATCCTAGGATAGCAAAAGAAGCTAAGATCAAATTTTTCATAAGGTTAAGGATGTTTTTTTGTATTAATTGTTTTTAAAATTGCGGTTGCAAAGGTAAATACAAAGAACATCAGGATCTTTGTGAAAAAATACTTATTATTTGTGAATTTTTACGGAGAAATAAGCGCGCACTGATCAATACTTTTTATGAATAATTACATAAAAAGTATCTTTTAAATGCTGATAAAATCACCATAAAGTAAAAAGAATGTTTAATTAATCTTAAACATTAATTTTACTTAATATATAGGGAATGAATAAATTGCAGAATTGTTATTCTCTGCATAGTAATTTTTTTAATCCTTGCTTTATTTTTTACTGAGAAATTAGAGTTAATGTTAAAAAATTCTGCTCGTCACTGCTGTTGGAGCTTAAATCTTCCATTGCATTTTCTAACTCATGATCGATGATATATCTCTCCTGAACCACTCCTTTGTGATGGCTGATAAGAGGGTAATCACCAGATCTTTCCCTGCTGCTTTCGGAATTACCGGAGGCGTCACGATATTCATCATATTGTGCTTTCAGCTGAAATCCGGACGGACTTGAGATGGTTACAGACTGAACTTCCCGGAAGGAAGACTCGTTCCCTTGGTCCGAAAATCCTGTGCCTACAGCAAGCATCTGTACGGGATAAAGCCTAACGTTAAGCCTCAAACCGTCTGCTGCCTGTGCAAATGATTTTGTAAAAGCAAAATAAAGCAAAATGAATAAAATATACTTTGCAAGCATATAACCTATATTTTTCCCCAAAAGGTTACTTATGTAAATATACAAATTATTTCATTTCGGAGGGATTTTTTCCCGTATGTTTTTTAATAAAATTAGTAAAGTTTCCTTCATTGCTGAAACCCAGATCATAAGATATTTCAGAGATGGTGGAGTTTGAGAAACGCAGGGCTTTTTTGCATTCGATAATGAGCTTTTCAATGATGATGTGTTTAGCTGTTTTGCCCAGTACATACTCTGTCATCTCAGTCAGTTTCCTTGAGGAGATATTAAGTTCTTCCGCATAATAAGCTACTTTCTTTGCCTTTTTGTAATCTCTTTGCAGCAGAACTTTGAACCGGTTGACATAATACATATAGTCAAATTTGATTTCCTTTTTGATTTCTTCAGTAGGAATATGCAGAAGGGCATCCAGCATCAGTCGTTCTATAGCATTATGGGCAGCCGCTATATATAAGCTTTCATCTTTTTTCCTAAAACTTTCCATCCGCTCCAGAAAAACCACTCTCATCTGTTCTACATTCAGGAAAGGTGCTATAAATATGTCGGAATTATAATTATAAAAAAGCTGAGAATTGATAAAAAGACTGTCTTTGGTTGATCTTTCATAAAAACTGGATGAAAAAGCAATTGAATACACATCTGATCTTTTGGTTTCACCAAAAACTATTTTCTTTTGCGGCCCTACGAAGGCAATACTTCCTCTTTTTAAAGGGTATGGAACATTCTCTACCGTTAGCTGGATATTTTCCAGAATAATATAAATACAAAAATATTCCAGGGTATTGAATTCTCTTTTGTTGTTATTTCGGGCGATAATAAAATCTAAACGATTGATACTGAATCCTATATTTTTTAACTGATCCGTGATTTTGTACATACATTATTAACCATTCTGTTCAAGAAAAATTCTTGTAAATTATTATATAAATATAAAAAATTTACCAAATAGTAAGTTTTAAAGGAAAAAATTAAGTTGAGCATCCATGAAAATACCCGGTGACCGTCTGATCAACCGGGTATTGTTATATTTTTTTTTCATTGTTAATTCAATGATAGACAATGATGTATGTTTTGTATTGGGAAATTATGTGTTTAAATCAGCTGGGACTGATGTTACTTTGCACATCCATTTTCTTAACCTCCATACGGGTAAGTATACAAAAACCACAGACAGAATTCCGGCCAGCGTTCCCACCACAACAGCCATTGCCGTTGCATCCAGTTTGTAATCTTTTGAAAAATTATACTGTCCTATAAACAGCAGCGACAATACCAATAATCCCGTAATCAATCCATGTAGGATGCTCAGTCTGGTCATCAGCTTTTTGATGTTGAGCTGCTCGTCTACTGTAAACTCTATGGCTTCCTGGCTGGCAGCATTCGTTACTCTTTTGATGATGTCTATGGTAAGAACCACCGGAAGGAAGATGGCCATCGGCAGGGTGAGACGGGCAAGATTTTGGGTTCCTGAAAAAAAATGGGTGTAGCCCAATTCCTTGAAACTGGCGTAAGCAATAATGAAATTAAAAAACACATTCGGAAGGACGTAATAAATCGTACGCTTTATGAGAAAGCGTTTGAGGGTGGTTTTCTTTATCAGTCTGGGCTTCGGAGGCTTTATTTTAAATTTCATAAAGAAGTTGTCAATAGCTCAATGGCTTTATCTTTTATCAGATGAGCTTCCTCTTTGGGAAGAAAATTTTCATTGGACATGAAAGTGAAGTCCATCTGCTGGTTGTACGTACTGGTGACTAAGGTATTTGAGTTCAGCCATGGGAAAGCCACGGTAGGACTAAAAATCGTTTCCAGGCTGAAGTTTTTATAATTATTCGGGATATTGATCTTGCCCATATTGGATAATGTAATGTCATGTCCGCCTTCGCTGGATTTCAGCATATTGATCATCCGCCCTACAACAGGATGCATATGTTCTCCCATCCACAGGAGCTCACGGGCTTCCATCTTATTGATTTTCGCAGTAAGGTCTTTTTTGATCAGCCTGGCATTGTCCATCACATCATTGCTGTTTTTCCTGATGGAAAGCTCCACGGTTGGGGCAAAAGCAAATAAATGATCTTCTTTAATTTCCGGAATAAAATGACGCACATCTACCGGGCTGATCACTTTACCTTTGGCACGGTCTCCCTGAACATCACGGAAGGCCTGCATCACGGAAGAACACAGCAAAGCATGCACAGAAATCTGGTTGGCTTTACATTTTTCAGTGATAAGCCTGGTTTCTTCCTGAGTCATTTTCCAGTGAATGGTATAGCTTTTTCCCTGGTTTCTTTTTTTACTTTTTCGCTGCATGGAAAAGAATATTCTGGCGAACAGAAGGTAAAGGCCGGCCTTATATTTTTTGATTGCTGTATTAAAATCCGAAGGCAGAAAATCATCAACAGATTCAAAAGCAACATAAGGAATTAATGGAGCATAAGGATTGTCCAGCAAACTCAGGAGTTCACGCAGTAAGGTTACTCCGGTGGTTCCATCGGATATGCAGTGAGGCATGACCCAAAGGATTTCGGAAGTATCCTGTCCTTTTACCCATACTACTTCGGCCAATGGTTTTTTGGGTGTTTCAAAAAGTTTAAACCATCGTTTTTCGGATTCTTTGAACCAGTCATCGTCTGTTGTACGTTCTACAATGCGAAGCGGAATAGGTTCAATATCTTTCTGTCCCATAAAATAAGGATAGTTTCCGATGTTATGATCAATATTCGTTCTTAGAATAGGATGCTTCTGCTGGATTCTTATTAAAGCCGCTTTAAAATTTTCTTCAGGAATTTCTCCCTTAATTCTTGCGGTATAAATACAATTTAAAGGTGTTTCCGGATCTACATACATGATCCTTTCCACCATCATTAAGGGTCTTTTGATCATGATACTGCCATTTGTTTTAGTTGAGAATGAATGATCCGCATTACCTCTTCACGAACTGCCAGTGCATCTGTGTAAGGTAAATATCCTTCGCTTCCCATGAATGAAAAATCCATTTCACCCCGGTACGTTGAGGTTACCATTGTACTTGTATTTCCCAGCGGTCCGATTACTGACGGACTGAAAATCGTATCTACCGTAAACTCCTGGTACTCATGAGGAATCTGAATGCGTCCCAGATTGGAAAACATACAATCGTTGGAGGATTTTCCGTTCTTCAACAGCCTGGTGAAATTACTCAGGGCATCATGCCCGGATTCCATGACCATCATGGTGATATAGGGATTCAGTTTTGAGGTCTTTTTTTCCACAGATTTCTGCATAACACGGAGATTATCCTCAAAGCTTAGGTTTTCATCAGAAGAAACGACGATCATCAGCCCGAAAGCGAAAATATGATCTTCTTTGATCTGTCCTGCAAAACGTCTGATGTCTACCGGACAGGAAACTTTATTGAAGGACTTTTCTGCTCTTACTTTTTTAAATGCCTGCAATACCGCCGCACTTAAAAATGTATTTACCGTTACCCCCCGGGATTTGCAGTAAGTGATTAATTCTTTGCTTACCGTTTCATTCAGCTTCCAATGGATGAGGTAATCACTCTGTCTTTCTACAGCTTTTTTGCCTGTAGGAATCCATTTGATCGCGGTAGCAGCCAGCCTACCTATAAATCTGGCTTTCAGTTTTTGTCTGCGGCTGTTCAGAATATGGGCAGGAACCACATCTTCAATTCCTAAAATAGGATTTTCTATCCCGATATCGGCAGCCGTGTTGTCCAGAGCCATTAAAAACTCTTTCAGGAAGGCCATTGCAGAACCACCATCACAAAGACAATGGTGGAACGCAAATAACATGTCAGAAACGTCTTCCCCTTTGATCCAGACAAACCGGATCAGGGGTAATTTTTCGTAATTAAAAATAGTGTTCCATTCTTTCCTGGATTCTTCCTGCCACTGATCTTCACTTTGTCTGGTGACGATTCTTACAGGAATAGAAACCGTTTTTTCAGGAACATTAAACCATGGAATATTTTTTTCATCATGGCTGATCAATGCTCTTAGCCAAGGGTGTTTGTTTTGAATCCGGGCCAGAGCCTGCTGGATCTCTTTTAAGGTAAAAGTTCCTCTCAGTCTGAACGGAATGACCGCGTTAAAAGGTTCTGTTCCGTCTCCCAGTAACATACGCTCACCAAATAGCAATCTTCTTTTCATAGGTTGATTCATAGGCTACACAGAAGCTAATGTTGAATGTTCGTTTACAAAATTTTCTAACAGCTCTACCGCTTTGTCATTTCCTCCGGCAAGGGTGAATGTATTTCTTACTTCCTGAGCGGCAGTTCTGTATTTAGGATTTTCCAATAATTCAAAAACGGTTTCACGAAGGGCCTCTACGCGGAGTCTTTTGTACCGGATGCTGATTCCGCAGCCTGCCTGTTCGATCAGTTTGGCAATATGGAAATGATCATAAGCAATAGGTGTGATCAGCATGGGCAATCCGTTACGGAAAGTATCATTTACCGTATTGAAACCACCGTGGCAGATCACCATATCCATTCGCTGCATCACGGCCGATTGTGGCACAAAGCTGTTCACGATAAAGTTATCCGGCCATTCTTCAAAAATTTCCGGTGGAGTAGCAGCAATCACGGTCACCGGCTGATCTTTAAATGCTGCAATGATTTTTTCAAAAAAAGCTTTTCTGATGTCTACCAGCAGCGTTCCCAATGATACAAAGATTTTTGGAGTGGTGGATGCATTCAGCTTATCCCAGTCAAACGGAGCATCATTCGGACGGCCTTTTACCGGCCCTACAAATTTCATATGAGGCGGAACGGTTTCAAATCCGGCGAAAGCCTGGGAGGTAAATACCATATTCAGTTTGTGAGAATGGATGTAAATTCCTTCCTCATGAATGCCTACTTCTTTCTGAAGGTCTTTGATGAGGTTTTGCTGCCATTCCCAGATTTTAGGGGCACTTTTTTCTGTGTCTCCCATCACATCCGGTGGAACAGGTGTTGTTGTTACACAAGGAATATGATATTTATGAGCGAAAAGAGCGCCTCCGAAAGTAATACAGTCGTTCACGATGACATCCGGCATCCAGCTTTCTGTCAGTCTGGTTAATCCCGGCATCATCATTTTAGCGAAAGGAACATAGGTTTCTTCCAGTGCCAGTTTCATTACTTCAGGTCCAGAGCATGCGGGTCCGTCATCCTGTCTTTTCAAAATACGGGCAATTTCTTCCTGATATGGGATAAGATCTTCTTCAGGATAGAAATAAGAACCTCCTTCAGGAATATGTTTGCTGTCTAAAGGGGTAATCCCGAACCATTTTACTTCATGTCCGCGGGCAATCAGACTTGCTCCCACACTTAAAGTAGGGCTCACATGTCCGAAAAACGGCGGAACAACGAATAAAAATTTAGACGGTTTTTCAGGTTTTGAAGCCTTTGATAGAGCCTGTTCCAATAAGGTAGCTGCTGTAGCTGAGCCTCCTGCTTCCACAAAAGACTGACCTACTTTCTGGGCTGCTTCACGGTAGCTTGGAGTATTTAAAATCTGTTGTACAGCTTCTCTCAGGTGATTGGCTTTAAATCTGTTAAAATTAAGACGCTCACCCGCTTCTGTACGCACTACACGTCCTGCAACGTGCGATTGATCATAGGCAATCGGAATCACAACCAAAGGAATACCATTGGATAATGTTTCAGAAACGGTATTATGACCACCATGGCAAACTACACCATCCAGATGAGGCAGCAGATCCAGCTGAGGAACCTGTTGATATACCATAAAGTTATCTGGCCACTGCTCGAAAAGCTGTGGATCAGAAACGACTACAACGGTTAAATCTTCATCTTTGAAGGCATCAATAACCTTTTGGAAAAATGCTTTTTTATGATCGTGATCGAAGGTAGTGCCAATACTTACCAGGATCTTTTTATTGCCTTTGCTTTTTAATCTCTCCCAGTCGAATTCACATGAAACACGTCTTTCCGTAAGAACCGGACCTGTGAACTGGTATTGGGACGGCAGATCTTCCATTTCCCCAAAGAAATAACCGGAAGTCAAAACCAGGGTCAGAAGGTCTGACGTCGCCAGAGAACGTTCTTCCTGGAAACCCAGTTCTTTCTGCAGATCGATGATCTGATTCACTTCCCATTCGTGTACTTTTGGAAGCTCATTCATAATTTTGATGGCTGCCGGAGCGGTAACGGAAGTGGCACAAGGAATTCCAAGCATTTTTGCAGCAACCGGGGCAGCAAATAACTGATGATCTCCGATAACCAAATCGGGCTGCTCTATTTTTAATAATGAAACAATACCATTATAACAATGTCTGTTCAGCGGGATAAGAACCTCTTCGTACAGAAACTTAACGCTGTCTATACCATACACTACTTTTTTGGAAATAATATCTAGATATTGTTCACTTTCTTTTTTTTCTTCGTCGGTCTGATCGTATTGGATCAGTAATAATTTTCCTCCCTCGGGAAGTTTAGCCTCTAAAGTCGGGTCAAGGCTGATCCAGGCTACCTCATGTCCTCTTTCCAGCAAAGTAGCACCGATGCTTAGAGTAGGGTTGACATGACCTGTGAGTGGTGGAACTATAAATGCAAATTTAGCCATGGTTTTGTGTTAAAATTTTAAATAAAAATTGAGCGATCGTTTCAGCAATGCGCTGAGGTTCCTGGATAGGAATATTGTGATCACCCGGAATTAATTCAAGTTCAGACTGGTTGATTTTAGATTGCAGCCACTCACCGGTAGGTCTGCAATTGGAATCAGCGCCATAAAGCAATAGAGTAGAAGCTGTCAGTTTGCTGAAGTCGGTTTCACCCAGGAAATGTTTTTCCCTGATCATATCTGCTTTAATGCTGGTCTGGTTAAACAGAAATTCATACATACGGTGGTTCTTCTCCATTTGTCTTTTGCCCATCTGTACTTTGGTGGTATCTGTAAAATTGGCCACGTAATGCTCAAGAAACTCTTTGCTGTATTCATCAATGATGTTACGCGCTTTTTCATCCTGAGGATCCGGAGCTTCCATCACCACAAGCTGATTCACGCGGTCAGGATATTCCAAAGCTGTTTTTAAAGCGATAAGACCTCCGAAGCTGTATCCGACAAGGTGTACTTTTTCCAGTTGAAGATGATCTATTAAACCTATCAGATCGGAAGACATGTTATCAAGGTCGTAGCCATCCAGAAAACGCTCACTCATACCGTGGCTTTTCAGATCGTACATCACCACATGGAAATGTTTTGCCAGAATTGGGGCAATATTAAAATAATAAATGGACAGGTTACTGAACATACCGTGGATGAGTACCACGGTTTGTTCGGCTCCTTTGTTGAGTTCCTGTATATGAACTTGTCTGTTATTGACAGTGATTATTGGCATTCGTAGATATAATTGATGATCATACTAAGGTCAAGATTGATCAGCTGGTCAAGATCCATAGAGGATAACCAACCTGTAAAGTCGATCTGATCGCCAAAATGTGCCTTGATCTTTTCAGAGAAAGAGACAATTTCAATACTGTCCATTTCAAGATCTTTGGTGAATGAACTTTCAGGAGTAATATCCATCTCTTCTACAAATTCAGCACCTATCACTTCAGTAATAAAACCTTTTAATAAAGTAAAAAGTTCTTCGTGGTTCATTTTTAATGTTGCGTTTACAGTGTCCATCCGATAATATAATTTTTATGTTTAATAGTTTTGATTTCAATATTGTTGATCCACAGGTGATCGTCTTTTATTTCTTCGACTTCGAAGGCTTTAGGATTTCCTTTCAGTCCTGTTCCCAGGAACTTTCCATAAGCTTCTTTGGCTACCCAGAAACGGGTGGTCCATTCTGCCTGATCTCGGTCTTTTAATAAGGTTAATTCTTTGTCGGTAAATACCATGTCGTAGAATCCTGAACTGCGTTCTTCCATCAGTTCCATATCAATTCCTACAGATTTTCCATATCTCGCGATCCCAACAGCTTCTTTTCCTTTATGAGCCAGAGAAATATGGATGTTATCTGTAAAATCACTGATAAGGTGAGGTTTCCCCACTTCATCGGAACGGATTTCAAACGTGATCGGGAAGCAGGCATGATTTTTTTCTTTTCGAAGAAGATTTCTTACGGCATCTTTCACCGCCACACGGCTTACCATCCAATTTTTCTTTTTGTTAGGTAACAATTGCTGATGATGTTGTTTTTCCGTTTGGTTGAAATATCTTTTCAGGATAAAATCCCATGAAGCAACTCTGGTATAGGCTTGGTGGAAGAAGAATACATCAGGAGCAATTTCTTCCGAAAGGCGGTTGTGCAGTGGTGACATGGAAACATTCCATAAAGCGGCATCAATTTCCAGTCTTCTGTTTTGCCATCCGGTAATCGCGCACCATATTTTTCCGTCTCTTTTCAGGATAATGTCTGCGATGGCGAATTCATCATTCAATTCAGTCAGCATGCAGGTACATTCAAAAATACCTTCCTGATCATGCATATCTCCGAAGAATTCAATATCTCTGATTTTTACAGGGAATGCAATACGGTCTTTCACCAAAGTAAGCTGCAGCCAAAGTCCGAACAGCTGTCCTGCATTGTCAAGCAATGAACCTTTACCTCCGTTTCCTTTTATCTTCCCGATGATTCCTTTATCTCCTACGGCAGAAACTTCTGTAATTCCCTGATATTGGTCTCCATGGAACATGTGCATGTCGTAGATTTCTTCAGGGGTTCTTTCGATAGGTAAAAGATTACCGATGGAAAGATTGAAGTCAGGTGTTGGAACAGGACCCGATTTTAAGACTACTTCTGCGTTGGCAAAGTTTTCAATGTCAAGATAGGCATGATTCGGTGAACGCCATTCTCCTTTTACGGTTTTTTCGAATGGTTTGGCAACATTCATCCATTGGAATACACTTACATTCATGATTTTATGAACCAATGTTCCCGGAATTTCTGCTTCTGCAATTTCTGCAAGCTGTTCAAAGATCATCGTCATCGGGATTACCGGTTCCATATCTGCTACATGAGCCCATCCTTTAGGCTGTCTCAATAAGCTGTGGTCGATCAGGTAAGGATGACTTTCCAGCGTTACATATAAATCTTTTGTAAAATTTGTACTTCTTACGGGTTGTGGAGCAGCCTGAACTACAGGTGCAGGTCTTTGGATAGTGATTTCCGGACGGTTCTGGAATAAAGTCAATACTTCTTCCTGCATACGGATCATATCGGCAACGTTATCCTGGAATGCCTGTACCAGAGGATGTCCGCTTTTTGTGGCAATAGCTGAAGCTGTTGCGGCATATTGTTTTGGCGTGTCAAAAGACTGAGCCAACGCTTTCACCTCTTTAAAATTACGGATGATAGGTGAACCTAATTCCAGTTTAATACCTTTTCCTGACGGTCTTTTCGAATGATTTTGAATCTCTAAAAAGTCAAGGGCAATTGTTTTTCCTTCTACAAATAATGAAGCAACTACTCTTTGTAATTGAGCCAATGCAGAACGGGTAGGAACGCTGGAAGCAATCGTACTGAATGCTTTTCCTTTTAACGTATCATCAATAAACCCGATCAGTCCTCCTGTACCGACCTGAATGAAGACTCTTGCGCCTTCTTCGTATAATTTGTCTGTCAGTTCACGGAAACGGACAGGTTCTACCAAATGTTCGGCACTCAGTTTTCTGATCGCTGCCTGATCTGCAGGATAAGGTTCTAAAGTGGTGGCAGACCACAATGGGATTTTCGTCTGCTGGAACTGTGCTTTTTCCATTCCCGCAAGGATCACATCCAGCTTATCTGCAATAAAAGGAGAGTGGAATCCAGACTGGAACGGCAGAACCTGATGGAAGATCTGTTTTGCTTTTAACAAGGGAACCAACTCATCCAGAGCAGTATTGCTTCCGCAAAGAATCACCTGATTAGGGCAGTTGTCATTGGAAATATATAAGTCTGAAATTTCTGAAATAAAAGGCTGTACTACCTCAATTCCGGCACCTATAGCGATGAATCTGGAATCTTTTAATTCAAAAGTTTCAGGATTCAGTACATCAATTAAGGCTTTTACAGAATTGGCTTCCGCTAATTCCGAAGAGTAACCGGCCAGCCATTCTCCTAAACTGTGCCCTGCATTCATATCCGGAATAATTCCCAGTTTTTTCAGTGAATTATCAAGGATACTGCAGTTGTTGAAAATGTTTAAGGCATCGGTTAGAAGCCCTTCACCTTCTGTTTCGATAGGTGCTGATAACCCGAAATAACGGCTTACCGTTTCTACCTCACCTTTTGCCAGACCATCTAATCCTGGGAATACAAAGGCTACTTTACCGCCATCTTTTAATAATGGGGCAGAAGTGTACCAGATATCCTGTTTGTTTTTCCAGATGATATTTTTGGAAACAATTTTAATGGCTTTTTCCAGTCTTGCAGGCGTAGGATCAAATATCGCAACCCTGAAATTTCCTTCACCAATGGTTGTTTCATTATTTTGTAATGCGGAAAGCAATTCTTCGTGTGTTGGTCTTGCCAGAATTAGCACCTTATCTTTTTTCGGCATATCATAGCCTTCCAGAACAACGTGTGCATTGATTCCTCCGAATCCGAAAGCATTCACCGCAGCTACTTTTGGAAGCCCTGTTTTTGACCAGTTTCTGGCTTCCTGTACCGGTTCGAATCTTGTGTTCTGCATCTCCGAAGTCGGATTTTCGCAATATAGGGTTGGTGGTAAAGTATCGTGATGTAAGGCAAGACAGGTTTTAATTAATCCTGCAATGCCTGCAGCCGGCATCGCATGCCCGATATTGGATTTCACAGATCCGATACCTGCAGCCGGAGCAGTTTCTTCTTTTCCAAAGAATTGAGCCAAGGTCTGAAGTTCTGTTTTATCTCCAAGCGGTGTTCCTGTGCCGTGAGCCTCAAGATATCCCACTTTATTTTTATCTAAATCAGCATTGATCCATGCCTGTTCCAACGCTTTCAGCTGACCTTTTACGGACGGACTCATTACGCTGGTTCCGGTACCATCACTGCTTACGCCAACGCCTTTAATGACCGCATAAATCTTATCCTGATCGCGAACGGCATCTTCCAGTCTTTTTAACACAACGAAACCACAGCCTTCACCAATCAGCAACCCATCAGCATCACTACTGAACGGCTTGATCTGCTGCTGGCGGGACATGGCTCCCAGCTGGGCAAAAATACTCCAGAAGGCAGCGTTCTGTCCTGTGTGTACACCTCCTGCGATCATGATGTCGGAACGGCCTCTCTGAAGTTCCTGTACGGCATGGTCTACAGCAATTAAAGCGGATGCACAAGCGGCATCTACAGTGAATGCAGCACCTCCCAGATTGAAACGGTTGGCGACAAGTGAAGCAACAAGATTGGGAATTAATCCCATCGCAGTATCTGCTGCAAAACGGCCTTTACGTTCCTGAAATGCATACTTTACCTTTTCAATATCGGAAGAAGAAACGTGAGGCAGCAATTCCTGCAGTAATGAAGAAATCTGTTCTCCGGTTCTTACAATTTCGATAGCACGGGTTGCTCCCGGACCGGTATAGTTTCCTTTCCCAATGATAATTCCTGCTTTGTCAAGAGAAGCATTCTTTTGAAATATACCTGCATCTTCCAGTGCTTTCTGTACCAGATCAAGGGTAAGCAAATGGTCAGGTTCCGTTCCTTCAACGGCTAATGGCAAAATACCAAATGCGGTAGGATCGAAAGTATAATCAGGGATAAACCCTCCACGCTGACAGTAAAAACGGTCAACGGGACTTGTGGCATCACTGAAATGAACAGGATCTATCCGATCCGCCGGAGCGAGTTCGGTAGAATCAACTTTATTGATAATATTCTGCCAGAAAGTGTTGGCATCCTGTGCCCCGGGAAAGACACAGGATAAACCAATTACAGCAACATCTGTTTTTTTCATACTTTGTTTATACAGTGTTTTACCAATTATTTCCTGACATGATCAGCACCTGGCTTTCTGTTCCGTATTTAATTTCGTTAAGGAAGATTTCTTTTCCTTCATCCAACGGGATCATAGAAATACCTCTGCGCTCGTACTCAGATTCCAGAGTGGAAGAAACCATTCCGGCTCCTTTCCATGGTCCCCAGTTGATAGAGATTACTTTTCCTTTTAATCTTTTGTTTAAAGCATTCGCGTAATCATCCAGTACACTGTTGGCTGCCGCATAATCTGTCTGACCTTTGTTACCGTATACTGAAGCAATACTTGAGAATAATACTACAAACTGACAATCTGAACGAAGCTGTTCTGCCAATACACGTAGGGGTTTTACTTTGGTATCAAATACACGTCCGAAAGAGCTTGTCGTTTTTTGCTTGAATAATTTATCTTCTAAAAGACCTGCTCCGTGGATGACTCCATCCAGGCGGTCGTATTTTTCATAGATATTGCTGATTAATCTGCTCAAACCTTCTTCGTCACAAAGATCCAGCGATTGGTAAATGATCGTATTTCCAAGTTCTTCCATATCACGGATAGTACGAAGAATCTGATTGTTTTTGAAAATTTTCGTTGTTTCTTTTTCAATCTCTGCCGGAGAAGTGAATTGTCCGGATCTGATCAGAAATCCTCTGATTTCTTCTTTGGTTTTCATTCCCTCAAAGTCTTTAGCCGAAAGCTCATTTCTCGGGTCTGCCGATCTTCCTACCAGAATATAGGTGCAAGGATAAGCCTGAGACATATGTTTTACCAGTTCGGCGGTGATCCCCTGTGCACCTCCGAGTACCAATACCACAGATTTCTGATCTAATTGTATATGCGCTTCATGTAAGCTTGTTGATAATGGAGAAGGAATGATGTCTATTTTATGTCTCTGATCATTTTTGTAAATGATTTCAGCTGGTTTATCATTCGTAAGGATTTCCTTTAAGGTGATTTCAGCAATCTGATCCACTTCCTGAGGCGTGCTAAGGCTGATCAGTCTGCAGGCTGTATTGTCAAATTCTCTGGCTAAACTTTTGAAAAGTCCCGGATATCCCTGATGATGGCGCAATACACTTACATCTGTGATTTCCTGAATATGTGCAGGAATATCAGAAATAAGATATACCCATTTTGCTTTATCAAAATCCAGTTTCTTGATCAGATCTACATGATCGATAATGCTTGGTTTATCTGCTGCTGAGAACAGGTCCAGCATAATTAATCCGTCAATGTTGGAAAGATCTTTTTCTGTATCTGCCACTTCTACGATGGCTCCGTGTTTTTCCAGAGCTTCTTTGATTGCGGAGGTATGAGTGCTGTTATCCTGGGTAATGGCAAAACGTTTTCCCTGCAATACTTCTGTGTTTTGCACTAAAGAAGGATCAGTAGGCGTGATGTCAAAACGAAGACGTGACAATACATTTTGAGCTGGTTCTGCTGTATTTTCTGTTTTCACTTCCTGAGTTGCTTCGTTGGTTTCCCCATTCATTTCACTGATCCAGCTTGCCAGACCGCGAAGTGTTTTAATAGCTGCCAGTTTTTCCATTAAATCATCTGCCTGTTCCAGGTTTTGACCGAAACCGATTTTGGTTTTAAGATCACCAATAATTTCCATACGTTTAATGGAGTCTATACTCAAATCTGCTTCCAGATCAAGATCCAGACCCAGCATTTCTTTTGGATATCCTGTTTTTTCGCTCACGATATTCAAAATAGCATTTTGAAGGTCTTCCAGAGAAAATGCCGGCTGAGCCTGTGGTTTTGAAGCTGTTGATTCGGCCGCAGATCCATTTTTTTCTGTGGCAGCAGTTGTTTCAGCACCTGAGAATTCAGTAAGCCATGAAACTAATCCGCTTAATGTTTTTATACCTGCCAGCTGCTCCATAACGGTGTCTTCGCTAGTGTTTCCGTTGCCCAGAGTTCCCAGTTCGTTACGAAGTGTTCCGATGATTTCAACTCTTTTAATAGAATCTATACTTAAATCCGCTTCCAGATCCATTTCCATACCCAGCATTTCCTGAGGATATCCTGTTTTGTCACTTACTACCTGTAGTAATAGGTATTTAATATCCCTTGACGGAGCTTGTTTTACAGGAGTTACAGCTACAGGTTGCTGATGAACTGGCTGAACCGGAATCGTAGATATAGGTTGGTGTGCAGCAGCCGGTGCTGGTGAATGGTATACAGGAGCAGGAAAAGCCTGAGGGTTCTGTCCCATAAAGGAAAGCATCACATCCCGTTGTGCCTGTATCATTAATTTCATACTGTTTAAATATTCCTGCAGCATACGTTCAGCGGTAGATTGTGCTTCAGCTGCCGGTGCCTGATGATTCGTAGTAAAATTGTTCATGGGAATAGGGTTTATGAGTGGTAATGCACCATTAGATGGCAGATTACCATGAGTTGGATGGGCAGTCTGCCCGTTAACACGCCAGATGGCTGGACTTTTCTTATAAAGCTCAGGTTGGTTTAGATCAATAACCTTCACGTTTCGGCCATCAAAAAGTTTTTCAATATTAAAGCTTCGGCCGGTTCCTAAATATTGTGCCAGCATACAAAGCAGGTGACTGAATTTATTGTGGCTGTTGTCTTCAACATATAAGGTCAGCTGATCTTTTTCCAGACAGGACTTGGTTAATCCGGTAAGAACTTTTCCCGGTCCTACTTCAATGAAGATTCTTGCTCCGTCATTGTACATGGCCTGCAGCTGTTCTACAAATCTTACAGGCTGTACCAGGTGATCAGTAAGTCTTTCTTTTATTTCTGCCGGATCTGCCGGATATACTTCTGCTGTGGTATTGGACCACACTGGAATCTGCATTTCCCCAAAAGGAATATCTTTCAATACCTCAGCATATAATTCCTTGGATTTTGCTAACAACGGACTGTGGAATGCACAGGCGACTTCCAGTTTTTTAGCAGAAATCCCTTCCTGTTTAAGTGTCTCAAGCAGTTTATTGATCGCATCCGTATTTCCGGCGATCACACATTGTGTTGGCGCATTGAAGTTGACAGGATAACATCCTTCTATTTTCGCAATAATCGGTTGCAAACGTTCCGCTGTAGCGCTTGCTGCCAGCATTGAACCCGGATCTCCTCCTTCCACAGAATTTAAAATAGACTGAGCTCTCTGAACACTTAAATCTACCAGTTTATTTTCATCAAATACTCCTGCAAAGCATAAAGCCGGAATTTCACCGTAGCTGTGGCCTGCCAGCATATCTGGAATAATACCCAATGATTCTAAGAATTGAGCCAATGCAAGGTCTACAATTCCTAAAAGTGGTTGTGCCAAACGGGTATCTTTAATGGTTTCTTTCTGTTGTTTTAAGTCAGCCTCATTAAACGTTTTGGATGGGAAAACCACTTTTTCAAGCTCAGGATAATGATCAATAATCTTACGCATGGCCGGGAAAACGACAAATAAGTCACGGGCCATATTGATTCTCTGGCTGCCTTGTCCGGGGAATGTGAACGCTACTTTACCTTCTTTTTTATTCACGGTAAATGTATCTTTAGTCTCAATTCCTAGCAATACCAGCTCAACCTTCATCATCAGATCTTCAACCGTATCAGCCACAATGCTGAACTGTATAGGCTTTTCTGAACTGATGCTTAAGCTGTAGGCAATATCCTGTAACGGAATACCATCATTAATTTCTAATAAAGTTTTAATCTGACCGGACTGTTCTTTCGCTTCTTCATACGTATCTCCACGGAAAACAAACAGTTCTGAAGGCCATGACTGCATGGCAATTGAATCATCCTGCTTTGGATGGTTTGCAATAACGGTATGGAAGTTTGTTCCTCCAAATCCGAAAGCACTGATTCCTGCATAACGGTTTTTCTCTGCCCATAATCCACTTTCTGCATGGAATGCAAACGGACTGGTTTCTGCATTGTAATACGCGTTAGGCTGCTGAAGGTGAAGGGTAGGTGGCTTTACACCGTGATATACTGCAAGAGAAGCTTTGATTAATCCTGCTAATCCTGCTGCACATTTTGTATGACCAATCTGTGTTTTTACAGATCCTAAATGAGTCTGCCCGGGTAATGCCCCTGAACGGCTGAATAAATTAGTCAGTGCACTTAATTCGGTTTTATCACCTACCACCGTTCCTGTACCGTGAGCTTCCACTAATCCAACAGATGCAGGGCTTATACCTGCCTGGGTGTAAGCACGTTCTAATGCTCTTACCTGACCTATCTGTCTTGGAGCAGTCAAGCCCAATGCTTTTCCGTCACTGGATCCTCCAACTCCTTTAATCACTGAATAAATACGATCTCCATCACGTACGGCATCCTCATATCTTTTTAAAACAAGGATAGCAATACCTTCTCCAAGAGCAATACCGTCTGCATCGCTGTCAAATGTAGCACATCTTCCTTTTCTGGATAGGGCATGCGTGCTGGAGAACATCAGATAATCGTTAATTCCATTGTGTAAGTCTGCACCTCCGGCAAGAACCATATCAGATTTTCCTAATACAAGTTCCTGACATGCCAGATCAATGGCTGCCAAAGAAGAAGCACATGCTGCATCTACCGTAAAGTTTCTTCCACCAAGGTCTAATCTGTTCGTAATCCTACCTGCGATTACATTTGCCAGAATACCCGGGAAAGAATCTTCAGTAGTATGTGGGAAGGCTTCTTTTACTTCTTCATGAAGTTCTCCGAAAACCTGCTTATAATATCCTCTGAAACTATAGCTGTTGGCAAGATCATTTCCTCCTTCAGCGCCTATAATGACAGAAATGTTTTCTCTGTTGATGTGTTTTTCTCCATATCCTGCATCTTCCATGGCACGCTTGGCAACCAATAAAGTTAACAGTTGAGTAGGTTCAATAGCGGCAAGAGATTGTGGTGGAATACCGAATGCCAGCGGATCGAAATCAATTTTGGGAATAAATCCTCCCCATTTGGAGTGGGATACATCCGGTCCGTCAGAATCCGGATGGTAGTATAATTCCTTATTCCATCTTTCGTCGGGTACTTCAGTGACACTGTCTTTTCCAAGAATGATGTTTCTCCAGTACTCATCAAGGTTTTTAGCTCCCGGGAAAATACATTCCATTCCCACGATGGCGATGTCCAGCGGTTTTTCCGTAGAAACGGGTTCTTCCGGTAATGCCGCCTTCTGAATATGTTCGTAATTGTCTACAACGCTTTGATGAAGTGCTGCCAATGAGATCACACGATTCTGCATGGTGGCAACCTGTCCGATCATATACATTCCCAAATCCAGCTGATCCTCTTTAGGAATATTGACAAGCTTATCGCCCTGACGTTCTATGCCTTTAGCAGCAATACGTAAACGGCCTACATTTAATTTTTCAAGCTGTTCCCAGACTTGTTTTTTATCCATTCCGGCAGCAAGAAGTTTTGCTTTTTCGGTATTGAAATGGTGGGCAAATGCTGTATTTAAACAACGGGTTTCGTGTCCTGGAGCTGTTTCCAGCAAGACCGTATCTTTTGCCTGCATAGCCTGGGACTGAAATTCTTCCTGAATGGCTCCTGTCTGTACAGCTTCATGAGTATACAGATAGGCTGTACCCATCAATACCCCGATTTTTACTCCTCTTGCAGCTAAAGGGGCTGTCATGATGGAAACAAATGCTGTTGAAAAGGCGTTATGAATTCCCCCTGCAAAAAATACACTGATGTTTTCAGGATGCTCTTCTTTTAAAATACGTTCAATTTGTTTTTCCCAAAGAACCGTACTGGACAGCGGACCTACGTGGCCTCCGCATTCACGTCCTTCAAAAATAAAGTTTTTAGCTCCTTCTTTAAGGAAAATATCCAGAAGAGCAGGGGAAGGAACATGTAAGAATGATTTTATTCCCGCTTTCTCAAATACTTTGGCCTGTGCGGGTCTTCCCCCTGCAATTAAAACTACCGGAGGTTTTGCTTCCAGTATATAAGAGGTTTGCTCATCTCTTAATTCCTGAGGGGCAAATCCTAAAATTCCTACTCCCCATGTTTTTTCTCCGGCCAGCTTTTGGGTGTCCATTACCAGAGACTTTGCAGCTTCTCCTTTTAATAAGGATAAAGCAACAAAAGGTAAAGCTCCGGCATCTGCTACTGCGTTGGCAAATGAAGGAACGTCACTCACACGGGTCATCGGACCCTGAGCAATAGGGTATTGCAGTCCCAGTTCCTGAGCTAAAGAGTTTCCTTTATCAATTACTTTGAGTGCTTTTGCCTGCTTCAGATGTCCATACATGGCTTCTTTGAAACCGAAAATAAGTTTTTTCAGTGTTTTGAAATCTTCATACAGATCTGTGGCCAGCGAAATGTCCTGTCCCATTGGAATGTAACAAGTGCTGAGATCCAGGCCTGTAAAATATTGTTTCAAATCTCCGGCAGTTGCATTCTCGGGTAAGGAAGGTGAGTTGGGTCTCACCAATACGCGATGGTTGGCAATCACCTTAGTTTCTGTACCATTCAGTTTTGAGCATATTTCTTTCAGATCCTGAGGAACTGCACTTTCGGGGAACAACGCTAGCTGGCTGTCCAGTACAATTCCTGTTGCTCCCAAAGCTTTTGTTGCCGCTGCGGTATGGAGACCTATTCCTCCCTGTACCCACACCGGAATGCTCTGGATTTCTTTGATCACACGCTGGAATAATACAAACGTGGATTCATAGCCTACCCATCCGCCTGCTTCATTTCCTTTGATAATGATTCCTTCTGCTCCCGCCTGTTCAGCCTGTCTTGCTTCTTCCAGACTCGTTACCTGATAAACTGCAGGCAGCGCAGAGGGCTTAGACATTCCGAATGGAAGGATCGCAAATCTTACCTTTTCAGGAATTTGAAGAGAGACGAAGTTGTCTGCAGAAAAATAAATACCATAAGATGGTACGTCTATCTGATCAAGTTGA
The DNA here is from genome assembly GCF_005503635.1 of Chryseobacterium sp. 2VB. NCBI lineage: Bacteria > Pseudomonadati > Bacteroidota > Flavobacteriia > Flavobacteriales > Weeksellaceae > Chryseobacterium > Chryseobacterium sp. 2VB. The sequence continues at coordinate 492 of NZ_SCNC01000013.1, read as the reverse complement.
TGTAACGCTTCCTGTGCAGCCGTTATCTCATTTCCTAAACTTAAAACGGGGAATGCACCCGCCTGGTGTAATCTGGATATAAGAGTAACGTCCGGCTTTTCAAAAGGCGTCAGTCCAATAATGGTTAAGTTTTTCATGGCGTGATAATTATTGAATGATAGCAGAGATTCATAACAACATGCTTTGCCTTTCGGTAATAAGGCAATTGCTTATCATTATGATATAATAAAATTGGTTTTTGTTAGATCGTTAACGAATTGAATCGTTTTTTGGCAATTATTCAATGATCTATTGGTTTGGAATAGATTGCATAATATAAGGTTAGTGTCCGGTTGTTCAAAGGGCATCAGCCTGATTGTGGTCAAGTTTTTCATAGCATTTACGGTATTGGGATAGTTAATGTTATTTCATAACAAAACATCAATATCACTGGGATATACCTGTGTCTTATACACATCACCGAGCCCACGAGACTCATGAGCAGATCGTATG
>NZ_SCNC01000012.1:0-131347 GCF_005503635.1 Chryseobacterium sp. 2VB | reverse complement strand
TGTTTCCCAGATCGTTGATGGTGAATTTAAACTTTACAGGATTTTTTATCTGCGCATTAATTCCTGTCGCTAAAAATAGTAGAATTAATAAAAACCAGTTTCTAAATTTCATTGTTCATTTCATTAAAGTTTTGAGACTCCATTTCGTTTTCTCATTCTTTGCATATCTTCTGTTTTCCCTGAAGGATAGCTGTCAAATACAGTATTTTTCCTGATGAGTGCGTGTCCGGATTTTTTGCCTCGCTAAAATAGATAATTTTTCGTCCCTAAAAAATTTAGAAACTTTCTTTTTTTAAGCCTGATGCCTAAAAATATTTCGTCTTCTGCCTTTATCACCATAGCGCTATCACTTATTTCATCATTTAAAGTGATTATTGATTTTGTCAATTTTTCCAAAGTGGTATTATGATGATGATCGTTTGTCCTGATAACAGTTTTTGGATCAATCAATTCAGGTTTTTTACAATATCTTCTAGGGATGCTCTCTTTTTATAGTCTGTATCAAAATGTCTCCATGTAATTTCTTTCCCCTCATTAAGGATGAAGGTTGCCGATACAGGAAGTCTTCCGGAATGATCTGATCTGCTGTCGGCAAAATCCTCCTTTAATTTTGAATTATATAAATTAAGAGTTTCACTGTCAGGAGTATAAAGGACGTCAAATGCTTCTGCTATTTTATAGCCTTCATCATATAAAACGGTATAATCGGTCTTTGTTTTACTGATTGTCTTTTCGATAAATTCCGGTTTTTCAGGAGAAATAATAATGAGTTTTGCATTTTTCGACTTCAGTTCAGGAGCCAGATTCTGTAATGTTTCAATATATTTGTTACAATAAGGGCACCATTGTCCGCGAATAAAAACGACCACCAGTTTTTTGTTTTCTTCTGATGAAGAAAATGTATTTCCCAAATGATCTTTCGCACTGAAATTACCTATCTTATCTCCAATCATTTTTCCCTTTACCTGATCTAAAGTTTTACCGGACTGAGGCATTTTTTTTTCAATAACAGCTGCTCCTACGCCTAAAAACTGTTCAGCATTATAATAGCCGAAATCATATTGAACCAGTTTTCCCTTCGGATCCAGGAATAAAAAAGAAGGGTAGTTGACTACTTTAAATTCTTTGGCCAGGCTCAGGCCTTCTTTTTCTGCGTCTATGGCAAGGTTTACAAAATTTTTGTTGAACATTTCTCCGACTCTGGAATCTGTGAAAGTGTTTTTTGCCATGAGTTTGCATGGACCACACCAGGTAGTGAACAGATCAATGAAGATCAGTTTATTTTCTTTTGTTGCGATTTTTTTCGCGGCTTCCAAATCAATTTTTTGAAAACTGATGCCTGTGCTTTGTGCATGTAATGAAATTCCTATTGCTATAAGAAAACTCAAAACGATTTTTTTGAACATATATTTCTTTTCTTATTAGGTTCCCTGATTTATGAAAAAATCACCCACAGATTAAATTATTTTTTTTAATGATTTGATTGTCAGATAGAAAAAATGCTATTATTTTTAATCCTTTTGATCTGCTCTACACATTTGTATTTTTGATTCTGAGCATTATGCCTGCTTGAATACTGATATTTATTCTGAATTTCCTCTATACTTTTGTTTTCAATAAAAATGTCATGAATCAGATTCTGACAATGGGAAGAGATCGATTTGATATAACCAACCAGTTTTTCCCAGTAATATCTTTCATTTTCAATGGCCGTACCTATTTCCTCCCGATGTTCCATGAAATAGTTTTCAGGAGACTCAACATAAAAGTTTCTGTTTTTTAGTTTTTTAAACCACAGATTTTTTACAATTCCGATAATATAATTTCCGAGACAGGTCTGAACTTTAAATTCGTCAGCATTCAACTTTTCGTAAAGAATGAGCAGTGCATCCTGGAAGATATCTTCTGCATCTTCAAGATTTCCTTTATTTTTGAGAATGAATTTCTGGGTATAACCAAAATACTGTTGGTATAAAATTCCAAAAGCTATATTGCTGTCTTTCTTAAAATCATCAACAGCTAACGAATTAGTTGTTTTTCTGTCCACTTTACAGTTATCTTTTTTTGAGTAGTACTGTCTGCCTGAAATCTGCGATCCTGTCTGAGAGGGATAACTCCCAGGATATGGTTTCCGGAGTCACATAATAACCAGGTCTTTTCCTTAATCAAAGGAGATAGTTTTTCGTCTCTGAAAAATTTAGAAACTTTCTTTTTTCCTGGAAACGCTGTCGGATAAAATTCATCTCCATCCTGCTGTTTCCTCAAAAGAAGTGGAAACTGAAGCTTTTCAGCATCGAAATCCCATTCAAATCCTTTATTGATTCCGGAAATGTTTTCAATATCATCTACGAGATTGATGCTCATCTGGTTTTCAGAAAAATCAAAGTGTTCAATCAATACTATTTCTTCCGTAGTTTCCTTTTTTCCACTTTTATCAATAAAGATCAGTTCATCCCGGTTGACAATCAACTGATATTCCTTTGAAAAAAAAGAACTGTTATTTCCGGCTTTAAAAATTTTCGGAATTTCTTCCTCCTGATTGAATCCGTATTTCTTTAATATTTCAAATTTTACAAAATCGCTTTCACTATCCAGCTTTCCCTTTGATAAGATTTTATAGTTTGGGTTAAATATGGTCAGACGATTTTCTATTTCCTGAATCTGTTGTTGTACAAACTCTTTGGTTTGATTCAGGTATAAAGAACTTTTTCTGAAGTTCTCCAGAAAGTGATCGTTGGTCTCCATCAGCATCGGAACAATCTCATTCCTGATCTTATTCCTCAGATAATCACTTTTTTTATTAGAAAGGTCTTCGCGGAATTCAATAGTATTCTGCTCAGCAAACTGATAAATTTCTTTTTTTGAAACATTTAAAAGGGGACGAAGGATGTTATTATCATTCGATGGAATTCCGCTCAATCCATTAATACCTGCAGCTTTGGAAAGATTAATAATGAAAGTTTCCAGCTGGTCATTAAGATGATGGGCGGTAACAAGAAATTCCAGCTTTTCTTTTTCCCTGATTTCGTTAAAAAAACGGTATCGCAGTTCCCTGGCCCAAAGCTGGATTGAATTTTCAGGCTTCTGGTCTTTTTCTGAAACTTCATACAAATGAAATTTTATATGATTTTTCTCACAAAAATCCTGCACTGTTTTCTGATCCAGATCCGAATCATTTCCCCGAAGTTTATAATTGATATGAGCTACCTGAAACTGAAACCCGGCATCTTGAATTTCCTGCCTGAAATCCCTGAACAATGAGGCCAGAACCATAGAATCTGCTCCTCCGCTTACCGCTAAAAGATAGGTGTGATTTTCCGGCTCGTGAACGAGATTTTTTAACTGACTGATAAAGGCTGATTTATTCAACATATATGTTGAGAATTTCTTTTATGCAAAGATAACCGATATAATTCAATTGAATTTTCCTAACTTTGAGTAGTCTAAAAATGATTATTTATGAAGATTTTAAAAATTTTAGCAGTTTCTGCAATGGCGCTGGGGATGACATCTTGTGTCAGCAAAAAGCAGTATGATGCTTTGAGCACAAACTATAAGCAGTGTATTGAAAATATTGGGGAAAGACAAAGAGAAATTCAGGATTTGAAATCTCAGAACTCTGCATTGGCAGGGGAAAATAACTTATTGAAAAGCCAGCATGATGCTTTAAAATCATCACTTGATGCATGTTTGTCGAACACAGGAAAAAGTTCTGCTAACATTGATAAACTGGTAGGAGAAATCAATGCTTCCAATTCTTATATCAAGCAATTGATCTCCAGTAATGCCAAGAACGACAGTCTGAACCTTGCATTGTCTAATAAGCTGAAGAGATCTTTGGATAATGTATCTGATGAAGATGTACAGGTAAAAGTATTGAAAGGAGTGGTTATGATCTCTCTTTCAGATAAAATGTTATACAAAACCGGAGATTACAATATCTTGCCGGCAGCTCAGGAAGTGTTAGGTAAAGTAGCAAAAGTAATCAACGATTACGATAAATACTCTGTATTGATCGAAGGTAACACGGATAACGCTCCGTTGAACTCTCCAAATCTTCCAAGAGACAACTGGGATCTTTCTGCATTAAGAGGTACTTCAGTTGCTAAAGTTCTTCAGACTCAGTTTGGAGTAGATCCGGCAAGAATTACTGCTGGCGGACGTTCTGAATACAACCCGAAAGCGACTAACATGAGCGTTTCAGGAAGATCAGAAAACAGAAGAACGGAAATCATCATTATGCCTAAACTTGATGAGTTTATGAAACTGATGGATATCGCTCCTAAGAAATAATAACTACACCTTATATCATCACAAATCCCGAAGTAATTCGGGATTTTTTTATGGTGTGTTAATCTGTTTCGGAATATAATTTGTCGATTTTTTTGAAGAAAAGATTGTCTTTATTTTTGGAATGAATTCGACCGTTTAAAACAAAAATAAATCCCGAAGGTGGCCGGGATCTATTCTTAATCAAATTAATTCTTCCTTTTTCAGGAGTGAAATAATTCGTTGCAAAAATGAAGTGGATATTTCTTTCTTACTTTTTACTGCAGAAGAATCAGGTCTACTTTTCAGTACAACTTTAGTGTGATTCTCATGGTTAGTTTGTGTCTCTCCTGCAATCATCATGTTTTCTCTTAGTGTTTTTACCCCTTATTCTTACTGCAAACTTATAACTAATACCACAAAAATACCATCCGTGTTTTCACGGTATTTTATATGGGGTTTTTACTGGGATACATATTTTTTTACATTTAATAAGCGATTTTAACGTATATAATTAGCTGATTAATAAAAGAATATGTATATTTAAATCTCCATATAAGGAAATAATAACAGAGGTATCCGAAAATCTTAAAGAGTAGGAAATTAATACTAAACTAAAATTATTATGAAAAATTCAAAAAAACTTTCAAGAGGAGAAATGAAAACTGTACAGGGTGCTATTAACGGGTGTAATCCACAGATATTTTGTACCAGCCTGCAAACAAAGTGTTGCCCGGGATGGGTTTGTGCCGGTATAAGAGAATACTGTATAGCAATATAATAAACTTTTAAAATATACAGATGTATGTAAGAGAGATTAATTTCTCTCTTTTTTTGTATCTTCTTCCTGAATTAAAAAAGTAGCTTTAAAATCCTTAAATTTGTTTAAATTAAAATGGTATGAGTTTTTTTGAAGAAAAGAATCCTGAAATGGACAGATATTTGGAGGCGCACGCTTCTTCGGAATCCGAAATTCTGAAAAAGCTGAGAAGAGAGACGTATCAGAAAACAACACAGCCTCATATGATTTCCGGATATCAGCAGGGAAGACTGCTGACGATCATATCCCAGATGCTGCAGCCGAAAAATATTCTTGAAATAGGAACATTTACCGGATATGCTACGCTATGTCTTGCATCAGGATTGGCAAAAGACGGAAAAATCACCACATTGGATGTGAATGAAGATCTTGCCTATCTTCCTAAAAAATATTTTGAATCCAGCGAATATGCCAGCCAGATCGATTTTAAACTTCAGGATGCCAAGGAATATTTAAAAGGAACAGATGAATTTTTTGATCTGATTTTTGTAGACGCTGATAAGGAAAACTATGCCGAATATTTCAGATTGATTAAACCTCATACAAAATCCGGAACAGTGGTGTTATTTGACAATGTATTATGGTATGGGAAAGTGCTGGAAGAAAATCCGAAACTGAAATCTACCCAGTCGATCCAGGAATTAAATGATTTGGCAGCAAAAGACGAAGATTTTGAAAATCTTATTTTACCTTTGCGTGATGGAGTGAACTTTCTTCGCAGAAAGTAACTGAAATATTCAAGGATTAAACATTTAAAGAAATACAACATTGTATTTTAATCTTTAAATTATTCAATCTTTAAATTGAAAATTAATGAATAAAGGAGTTTGTATTGTTACAGTAGCGCCGGTTCGTGCAGAAAATTCTGACAGAGCTGAAATTGTTACGGAAATATTGTTTGGAGAAAGTGCGGATATTCTGGAAGTGGATAAAAACTGGACCAAAATAAAAATGCATTATGATGGCTATGAAGGATGGATGGATACCAAACAGCTGAAGCCTGTAACAGACGAAGAGTTGGCCAAAAGAAAAGTGACCGTCGTTACCGAAGATTTTTCTTCCGTATTAATGAATGATGGAAAAACTTTGCTTTCTATGGGTTCAGAAGTGGAATTTCCGGTGGTAGCTTCAAGAAGAAGTCATGATGTGCGCGAAAGCATCGCTCTGACGGCAAAAGAGTTCCTGAACGTGCCTTATCTGTGGGGAGGCAAAAGCTTTTTTGCAGTAGACTGTTCCGGATTTACCCAGTTGGTTTATAAAATTCACAATATAAAAATACCCAGAGATGCCTCACAGCAGGCTGAGGTAGGAGAACCGCTTACTTTCGTGGAAGAAACACAGCCTGGTGATCTTGCTTTTTTTGAAAACGCAGAAGGAAAGATTATCCATGTAGGAATTATGCTGGAGAATCAGAAGATCATTCATGCTTCCGGAAAAGTAAGAATAGACACGCTGGATTCCACCGGAATCTTCAATAAAGAAATGAATAAGCATACTCATAAACTGAGAGTGTTGAAAAGTGTAATTTAATCCTCATTCAATCTCATCTGAAATGGAAAATATTCTTTTTACAATTTTTGATATTTTAAATTTTGGATGGGTCGCTTTTTTATGGGGATTTACCCTGAAAAACTATAACACGTTGCCAGAGAGAATTCCCGTCCATTTTGATATGGAAGGAAAAGCGGATGGATTTGGAGGGAAAATGTATGCTTTTCTGATGCCTGTACTGGCGCTGGGATTGTATGCTGTATTCACTTATGGCACCAGACATCCCGAAGACACTAATTTTCCGGTAGAAATTACAGACCAGAACACGAATGCTCAGTTTTTAATTATGAAAATCGGACTGAGAATTCTTTTTGTTGTACTGGCAATGGTTTTTCTGAACCTTCAGGACTATATGTTCAGATATGCTGTTGATGATAAAGCTAAACCCAGAATTTCAATTGCTACTATCTTTTTATCAGTTGTTTTATTTACTCCTGCATTACTCTTTATTGCTTATCTGTTTAAATGATACATTCTAAAAATAATTCAGAACATTATACATGGGGGAACCAATGTGACAGCTGGATCCTTAAAAATACCCGGGACTTATCCGTAAAGCAGGAGAAGATGCCTGCAGCAACTTCGGAGAAACTGCACTTTCATAAAGTGGCAGAACAGTTTTTCTATATTTTGAAAGGAGAAGCCGTATTTTATATCAACGAAAGGAAATTCCTGGTTAGCCAGGGAGAATCTATTTCAATTGAGCCGGGAGCAAAACATTTTATCTCCAATGAATCCACTGAAGAAATTGAGTTTTTGGTCATATCCAATCCTCCTACGGATCATGACAGAATTGAAATTAAAGAATAAGTAAAATGGCTTTTTTATATAATATTTTCATCAGTCTCCTTACCTTCGGAATGAAGGCTTTCGCGTTGATTAATGATAAAACTAAAAAAGGCGTTGAAGGGAGAAGGCAGTCTTTGGGTAAAGTAAAATCTGAATTCTCAAAAACTGATAAAGTCATCTGGATGCATGCGGCAAGTCTGGGTGAATATGAGCAGGGATTACCTGTTCTGGAGAAGCTCCAGGAGAATTTTCCTCAGCACAAAGTTCTGGTGACGTTCTTTTCTCCGTCAGGATATGAAAATGTGGTTAAGAAGAAACACATTGCTGACGTTGTCTGTTATTTACCTTTCGACAATAAGAAGGCTGTAAAAGAATTTACAGATCAATTTAATACTGAACTATTTTTTACGGTTAAATACGATTATTGGTACAACCTCCTTGCTGAGCTGAAAAGTAAAGGGACAAAAATTTATGTTATTTCGGCGCTATTCTATGAAAGGCAATCTTTCTTTACTTCCTACGGAAAATGGTTTGTAAAACAGCTTCAGAAAAATGTGGATTGGTTTTTTCATCAGACCCAGTTTTCTTTGGCCTTGGCGAAAAGTATAGGACTGGTAAAGTCTTCCGTAACGGGAGATACAAGATTTGACAGAGTAAAACAGCTGCGGGAAAGAAATAATCATGTAGATTTCATTGCAGACTTTATTGGTGAAAATAAAGCAATAGTCTTTGGAAGTTCATGGCATGCGGAAGAGAAAATAGCAGAAATGGTTTCACGTAAAAATAATACGGTAAAACTTATTATCGCACCCCACGATCTGAAAAGAGTAGAGCATTTGAAAAATATGTTCCCGGATGCCTTATTGTACAGTGAAATAGAAAATACCTGGTCTTCAACTTTCAATGCTTCGATTCTGATTATAGACAGCATTGGTTTATTATCAAAATTATATTCTTATGCAGATGTAGCTGTTGTGGGAGGAGGATTTCATGATGCCGGACTTCACAATATTCTGGAAGCCGCTACTTTTGGTGTTCCAGTGATCTTTGGGAATCATTACAAAAAGAATCCGGAAGCTGACGACCTGATCTCTGCCAATGGAGGGAAATCTTTCTCTGATGAGTATACGGCCTCAGAATTTATCTTATTTCTAACGAATGAAGATAACAAAGAAGAACTTACTGAAATGTCTCAAAATGCTGAAAAATTTGTAGATGGGAAGCCAGACTCTACGAGAATGATTCTTCAGAAAATTCTATCGTAAAAATCCCTGGCTTTTAATCTCTTTCATGATCTGATCAATGTTTTCAGGAATTCTGTCGCATTCAAACCAGTTGAAGTCAAGACCATTATTGATGCATAGCTTTTGGAGATAATGATTCTCTAAAACTTTATTCAGGGTATCACGAAGGTATTCATCAATTTCCATCCAGTAATCTTCATCCAGCTTTTTTATGAGGACCAAAGATTTGAAGATTTTGTTGATGATGTAAATATAAAGTTTGTAAACATTATCAAACCTTTGTCTGCTGAGATCACCATTATTTTCCAATACCTTGTTCACGAGAAGAAGATTCAGGGAAACCTCTCCGAATTTATCGGTCGTGATTTTTACATGCTCCGTGATTTCAGCACTTATTTTGCGCACAGTAGACAGGAAATATTTGGCATTTCCCACGTATTTTGATGCAAGAAGAACCTGTTCCTCCACATGTTCTTCCATGGCATTTCTTTTATCATCTGTAGTTTCCGGATCTATCAGTTCAAAGTAGAGCTTTTTTGACAATAATTTATCCTTTCTCAGGAGTCTGAAAATAAGTTTGTCCTTCTCCGTTCCGGAAAAAGCACTCAGCGCAGCTTTGAACTCTTTTGAATATTCCATTAATTAAAAATTTTCGAATATTTCAGGAATCCGTTTACGGCCCAGTTAGCCGTATAATACAATGATTTTACTGTTGAGAATCCCATGAAATCTTTATAGACAAGATACTGATCTTTGATGATATTTTTTTTATTTCTTGAAACGCTGTTTTCACGCATTCTGTATTTTGCCAGTGTCTTTTGTACAGGAATTCCTTCCGGAATCACTTTTAAAAGATTCAGCCACATGACGTGATCTTCACGTTTACTTTTTACGGGGAACAAAAATTTTCCAACCCTTTTCGTGTCGTACATTGTGGAAACCGGGGCAAGGCGGCATGTCTTCAGCAGATTGGAGAAGGTAACCACTTTGTCCGCCAGAAAATCTTTCAGTATAGGCTGAAGCTGTTCATTACATCTTGAATAGTTACAATATACCAGTTCTGCATTGTGTTCCTGCATATAATCTGTCATTGTTTCCAGATATTCTGGATACCAGTAGTCATCAGAATCCAGAAAAGCAATATATCTTCCCTGAGCTCTTTCCAGACTGTTGTTTCTTGCATTTCCCGCGCCGCCATTTTTCTCCAGTACCTGCAGTTTTATTCTGGGATCATTATATTTTCTGATGATTTCAACAGTATTATCTTTAGAAAGGTCATCCGTAATCAGCCACTCCCAGTTTTCGTAGGTTTGGTTAAGAACAGACTGTATGGTTTCCTCGATAAATTCTGCAGAATTATAACAGGGAGTAATGATGGAGACAAGATCTTTCATTTGTGTTTTTTAAACTGATAAATTATAAAAATCTTTTTTCATAAAGATGCCATGAGCTTACACCTACCGCAATAACCACCAACATACATACCAAAGCCATTACAAATGGATTGTAATCTTCAAACAATCCTAAAGTCTGAAAAGTTCTGATAATAGGAAAGTGGAAAATATAGATTCCGTAGGTGAAATCACCATATTTTCCAAAATTATTTAAGAATTTGAATGAATAGGCAATGTACATTACGATAACCCCGATCATCATTGGAGAAAAAAGCTGAACTTTTAAAAATAAGTCAATCCACACAGTAACGAATGCAATGATGAAAATGAGATTTTTATGCTGGATGAATTTATCAAAATTAAAGTAAATCAACATTCCAGGGATAAAATAGGATAATGTTCCAGGGAGCTGTTTGGCAATCGAAATTTTATTTAAAGATTCAAAATAATTGAGATAAATAAGTGATAAGAAGTATAGAATAACCAAACTTACATTTCTGTATTTATTGTTTTTCCCGAAAAGCAAAAACAACAGAGGAACCGCAAAATAGTAGCACATTTCTATTTTCAGTGTCCATAGGGCACCATTCACTGCTTGATTTCCAAAAACTCCGGGAAGCCAGGGTGCTTTAAAATTTAAAAATAATGAATTCCAAAATAGGTATTTATAAACTTGTGTATTGCTGAAATATTCAATGAAGGAATAGGTACTTACCAGACTTAATAAAATTGCACATAAAAAAATAACCAATAAGTAGGCGGGAACAATTCTTCTGATTCTCTTTTTTAAATAGCTTTTCAGGCTTGAAGACCTTTCATAGCTCCTTGCAATAAGAAATCCGCTCACCGCAAAAAAGCCGAAAACTGCAATTTCTATAGGGCTGTGCTCAAAAATCTTGAGGTCAGGAGAAGCGCTGAGTGTGCCAAGATGTCCCAAAAAGACAATAAAGGCAAGGAGAACACGTATAAAATCAAAATTGTTTCTCGTAATATCCTGCATTTGTATTTTGTTTCCTGCAAAAATAACTTTTTTAATAGAATGAACGATGCTCATGTATTCATTATTTGTTAAATAAAGGGAAAATGAGGTGTCACTATTTTTAAATATATATAAATAATCGTCGATGAAATAATTTTTCATAAAAAATAGTAATATAAATCAAAAAAATTATAATTTTAGCGCTTGAAAAAATTGATCTATGAAGAAATTAGCATTACTATTTGCAGGTTTATCTTTGTTTGCTGCCGCTACAGGCTGCAGCAGTGACGACGATACTGTTCTGGAAGCTCCTCTTGTTGGGACATGGCAACCGTTAAAAGAAGTAGTTACCACTGTGGAAGTTGGTGAAGATCCGGTTTCTAACACGATTACTTATACAGACTGTCAGAAACAGACAAGATGGTGGTTCAGCGCTGACTCCAAAGGAGGGAAAACGAACTGGGGAGATACTGCTACACCAGGTCAGTGTGCTATTCTTTCAGATATAAAATTCAATTACACTTATAATAAGGAAGGGAAAGATGTTCAGATGAAAATTCAGGGAATCGTAGAACCGCAGAATGCAAAGGTGATTACTTTGGATGCAACAACGCTCAATCTTGCGGTAAGAGAGGAGACTCAGGATCCTACTATATTCCAGACAAGAACATATACCTTCAAGAGAGTTACTCAATAATAGTATATACTTCAGGATATAAAACAGATCTCATCTCCGGATGGGATTTTTTTGTTGAGGGTAGAATTTGTAATTCATCATAATTTCAATTTCTATTTACTTTAAAATCATTAATTTTGTGAATCTTGACAAAAAGAAAAAATAATCAGTCTAACATATAACATATATATCAAGTGTTTTACGATCATCAGCAGATAGAAAAAAAGTGGCAGAAATACTGGGAGGAAAATCAAACCTATAAAACCTCTAATAACACAGACAAACCTAAGTTTTATGTACTCGATATGTTTCCGTACCCATCAGGAGCAGGACTTCACGTAGGTCACCCGCTGGGATATATTGCATCGGATATCTATGCGAGATACAAAAGACATCAGGGGTTTAATGTACTCCACCCGGTAGGATATGACAGCTTTGGACTTCCTGCTGAACAGTATGCTATTCAGACAGGACAGCATCCTGCTATTACTACAGAACAAAATATCAACAGATATGAAGAGCAGCTGAGAAAAATCGGTTTCTCATTCGACTGGAGCAGGGAAGTAAGAACTTCAGATGCTTCTTATTATAAATGGACACAATGGATTTTTATCCAGTTGTATCATTCCTGGTATAATAAAAATACAGATAAGGCGGAGCCTATTGATTCTTTAATTCAGCATTTTGAAGAAAAAGGAACAGAAGGATTAAATGCCAATCAGAATGATGAATTAAATTTCACTTCAGAAGAATGGAAGAATGCTTCCGATATTGATAAAGAAGATATCCTTTTAAACTACCGTCTTGCCTACAGAGCAGAAACCACTGTAAACTGGTGCCCTGCATTAGGAACTGTATTGGCCAACGATGAAGTAAAGGATGGAAAATCCGAAAGAGGAGGATTCCCGGTTTTCCAGAAGAAAATGATGCAGTGGAGTATGAGAATTTCCGCATATTCTGAAAGATTATTACAGGGATTAAACACTCTGGACTGGCCGCAGCCGTTGAAAGATTCCCAGGAGTACTGGATTGGGAAATCTCAGGGAGCACAGGTTCAGTTCAAAGTAGAAGGACATGACGAAACTGTTGAGGTTTTTACAACAAGACCTGATACGATCTTTGGAGCGACCTTTATGGTACTGGCTCCGGAAAATCCTTTAGTGGAAACGATTACTACAGATGCTCAAAAAGTAGAAGTAGATACTTATATTGAAGAAACTTCCAAGAAAACGGAGAGAGACAGAATGTCTGACGTGAAAAACGTGAGCGGAGCTTTCACAGGAAGTTATGCAATCAATCCTTTCAGCAATGAAAAAATGCCGATCTATATTTCAGACTATGTGTTGATGGGATATGGAACAGGAGCTGTGATGGCAGTTCCGGCACATGATGAGCGTGACCATAGATTCGCTAAGAAATTTAATCTTGAAATCAAGAAAGTTGTAGAAACTGAAGAGGATGTTCAGGAGAAATCTTTTGATTCCAAAGATTCTGTTTGTGTAAACTCTGATTTCTTAAACGGATTACACTATAATGAAGCGAAAGCAAAAATGATTTCCGAGATCGAAACGAAAGGAATCGGTCATGGAACAACCAACTACAGACAGCGTGATGCTATTTTCTCAAGACAACGTTATTGGGGAGAACCTGTTCCTATATATTATAAGGATGGAATGCCTTACACGCTGCCAACTTCTGCTTTACCGTTGGAACTTCCTGAAGTTGAAAAATACTTACCTACAGAAGATGGAGATCCGCCGCTAGGAAATGCAAAAGAATTTGCATGGGACGAAGCTAACCAGAAGGTAGTAGCTACAGATCTTATTGATGACAAAACTATTTTCCCGTTAGAATTATCTACAATGCCAGGTTGGGCAGGAAGCTCATGGTACTTCCTTAGATATATGGATCCTAATGATGAAGAAACTTTTGTTAAAAAAGAGTTAGCAGATTATTGGGGACAGGTAGACTTGTATATAGGAGGAAGCGAACATGCAACCGGTCACTTATTGTATTCCCGTTTCTGGAACATGTTCTTAAAAGACAGAGGCTATATCAGCCATGATGAGCCATTTCAGAAATTGATCAACCAGGGGATGATCTTAGGGATGAGTGCATTTGTGTACAGAATTGACGGAACGAATCAGTATGTATCTAAAAATTTAGCTAAAGATTACCAGACTCAGCAGATTCACGTAGATGTATCCTTATTAAAGGGAACTTCGGATGAATTGGATACTGAAGCCTTCAAAGCATGGAGACCGGATTATGCAGATGCAGAATTTATTCTGGAAGACGGAAAATACATCACAGACCGTGAAGTAGAAAAAATGTCCAAGTCAAAATATAATGTAGTCAATCCTGATGATATCTGTGAAGAGTACGGAGCAGACGGATTAAGATTATATGAAATGTTCTTAGGACCGTTAGAACAATCCAAGCCTTGGAATACTCAAGGATTAAGCGGAGTATATGGTTTCCTTAAAAAATTCTGGAACCTGTATTTCAACGGAGACGTATTTGAAGTTTCAGACGAAGAACCTACAAAAGCGGAATACAAAGTTTTACATACCTTAATAAAGAAGGTAGTATATGATATTGAAAACTTCTCTTTCAATACTTCAGTATCATCCTTTATGATTGCTGTAAACGAGCTTCAGAAAATAAAATGCAACAAGCGCAATATTTTAGAACCGCTTGCCGTTATCATTTCTCCGTATGCTCCTCACATCTGTGAAGAATTGTGGAGTCTACTAGGACACGGTACATCGATAGAATTTGAAAGATTCCCGGCATTGAATGAGGATTATCTGGTTGAAGATGAAATTGAGTATCCGGTAAGCGTAAATGGTAAAATGAAGTTCAAAATTTCGCTTTCAGCTCAATTATCTGCCAAGGAAGTGGAAGATTTGGTGATTTCGAACGAGAAAATGCAACAGATTTTGGAAGGTAAAACTCCTAAAAAAATCATTGTAGTCCCTCACCGTATTGTGAATATCGTAATTTAAAAAAAAATTAACATTGGGAAATTAAAAAAAATGGGTGTCTTATTTTTTTGATTTTTTAATTCAAATGTTAAATTTGGAAAAAATAAATAAAATAATTTAAAATAATTATTATTTCGAAATCGTATTAAAATTTCTTTATCAAAAAAAAGCAAAATGTTTAATTAAGACTCTTGCATTTTAATTAATTTTGCCTTTAATTTACACCCTGTAAAATTTTAAAACAATATAATTTAGTTAAATATGGAAATGAATGTTTCAAAAAATGATGAGCAAGTAGTTGCTAGAAAGGCAGGAGGTTTAAATCCAGCTGTTATTATTCCTATTCTATTTGCTATAGGAGTATGTATTTATTTATTCGTTCTTGGTAGCCCAGGAAACTTTAAAGATGCAGATAAACTAGGAAGTGGTTCTGTAGCTTTTTCAAGTGTTGAAGGAAAAGACATTCACCCAGAATCGTTTTTAGGTATTATCTACAAAGGAGGGGTTATCGTACCAATCTTGATTACTTTCATGATTACTGTAATCGTTTTCTCTTTTGAAAGATATTTCGTTCTTGGTAAAGCAGCTGGAAAAGGAAACTTAGACAACTTTGTTGTACAGGTAAGAAGCTTACTAAACCAAAACAAAATCGACGAAGCTATCGAAGAGTGTGACAGACAACAAGGTTCTGTTGGTAACGTGGTAAAAGAAGGTCTTACTACTTACAAAGCACTTTCTCACGATACTACATTAAATAAAGAGCAGAAAATGGTAGCGCTTAACAAAGCTATCGAAGAAGCTACTACTCTTGAGATGCCAATGCTTGAGAAAAACATGATGATCCTTTCTACTTTAGGTACTGTTGCAACGTTAGTAGCACTACTTGGAACGGTAATCGGGATGATCAAGGCGTTCTTCGCATTAGGTTCAGGAGGTGGTACTCCGGATGCTGCTGCTCTATCTACTGGTATCTCTGAAGCCTTGATTAACACAGCTTTAGGTATTGGTACTTCAGCAATCGCTATTATCCTTTATAACTTCTTTACATCTAAAATTGACGGATTAACTTACAAGATCGATGAGATCTCTATGAGTATCCAACAGTCTTTCGCTGAATTCAACTAAGAATTAGCAAGATATTTGCATTAGCAATTAAAAGAAGTTTAATTAAAAATATTTTATAATAATGGCGAGAGTCAAACCAAAAAGACATGGAGTAATTACGGACATGACTGCAATGTGTGACGTTGCGTTCCTACTCCTTACGTTCTTTATCTTGACCACTCAGTTTAAAAAACCTGACGTGGAGCAGATCAAACCGCCATCTTCAATTTCGGAAAAATTGCTTCCTGATGCTAGTTTAATGACTATCAACGCTACTCCGGACGGAAAATTCTATTTCCAGCCAGTAGAAAATGCATCAGAAAGACTTGCACTTTTGGATAAAATGGGACAAAAGTATGGTATTACTTTTGACAACAACCAAAAAGCAGCTTTCCAGAAAATTCAGGCAATTGGAGTTCCAATGAACCAACTTAAAGGGTATTTGGATTTGCCTGCAGATGAGCAGAAAAATTATAAGAGTCCTACAGGTATTCCTATGGACAGTACAAATAAACAATTAATTGATTGGGTAAAAGAAAGTTTGAGCGTTAACCCTGACTACAAGTTAGCTATTAAAGGTGACGTTACAACTGAGTATCCTAAAGTTAAAAGTCTATTTGAGGGTTTAAGAGATATTGATTTTCTTAAATTTTGGTTGATTACATCACAAGAAGGTAAACCTAACGAATAATATCGATAGAAATGGCAGAAGTACAAGTACAAGAGAAAGGCGGCAAGGGCGGCAAGGTCCGTTCCAAGAAGCAAAGTACCAGAGTCGATATGACTCCGATGGTGGACTTGGGTTTTCTATTGATTACCTTCTTTATGTTCACAACTACGTTCAGTAAACCGAACGTTATGGATTTGGGTCTTCCGGCTAAACCGAAAGATGAAACAAAAAAACCACCTCCAACAGAAATTAAACTTTCTAACTCAATTTCTATCTTATTAGGAAAAAATAATAGAGTTTTCTGGCACCAGCAGGATGCTACATCCTTGAATGACCAGACTCTTATGGAAACTACTCTTGATAGAGAAGGAATTAGAAAAGTAATTCAGCAGGCAAAATCTAGAGCTGCAGATCAAACGAAATTTACCGTGATCATTAAGCCAACTGACGATGCTGTATATAAGAACTTTGTTGATATTCTTGATGAAATGGCAATTACCAAAAGTGAGCAGTACGGGGTTACTGATATCAAACCTTGGGAAAAAGCTATTTATGAGAAAAAAGTAGGAGGTGCTGCTGCACCGGCTGCTGCTACAAAGTAATTTAACCATAAAATTGTTATATCTAATCTATGGCAGATGAAAATGTATACGGTCAGAATCTTACTTTAGACGAGATCGTATTTGAAAATAGAAACAAGGAATATGGTGCCTATGATCTTAGACATCAGTATCCGAGACTTTTAACCAAGTCTTTTATTATCGGAACAGCATTATTCCTTTTGGCAGCTTTGTCTCCGTTCATCTATCTTACGATTAAAAATCTTACAGCTCCGCCTAAGCAGGAAGTGAAGGCAGATCTTGTAGATATTATCGAAGAAGATCCGATTATCGAGCAGCCTAAAGAAGAAGAACCACCTCCACCACCTCCACCTCCAAAAGAAGAGGAGAAAATTGAGGTAATTCAGAACGTAGTTCCTGAGCCTGTAAAAGCTCCGAAAATTGAAACTCCACCGCCGCCGATTTCTAAGCAGTTGGAAACAACAACTGGTTTACAGAATCAGGAGGGGGTAAAAGCTCCGGCTTATACACCACCACCGCCACCACCATCTACAGGTACTAAAGCTAGTACAGTAGAAGTGAAAGCGAACAACCCTAACGAGATCTATAAAGATGTTGACCAGTCTGCAGAATATCCTGGAGGTATGGGAGCATTGAGAAAGTTCCTGGGTGATAACTTTGATACTTCTTTGATGGAAGGAGGTGAAGGAACACTTAAAGCGAAGCTTAAGTTCGTTGTAGAAAAAGACGGTACTGTTTCGAATGTTACTATTGAAGAAAAATCTCCAAACGGCGACTTCAACAGTGAAGCGATGCGTGTAGTTAAGAAACTTAAAAAATGGACTCCTGCGAAGAGAAACGGGGAGAGCGTTAGATCTTACTATAGCGTACCATTTACGATGAACTTTGAATAAGACTTATTTATTCAAAATATAAATAAAAAGAGAGGCTTATGCTTCTCTTTTTATTTTTTTTGGTATTTTTGTTACATGATGTTCAATTGGTTATCCCTGGTTACGGGATTGTTTTATATCGTTTTAGGAATTGTAGTGATTGTCTACAAATTCTTCTTTACTATTTTAGAGCCAGCTGTTGCTTATGCATTGGGAGTGGTGCTCATTATCTATGGTATTTTCAGAATTTACAGAGCGATCTCAAGAATTAAAAAATCGAGAAATGAAGAATAGTTTCAAGCTTGCAGTAATTTTTGTACTGAGCATAATGCTTGCAAGCTGCAAAAAGGAGAAAAACGCTCCTTCCTATCACAAAGGTGATCTTACCATTTTCACTGATGAATCTTTTCAAAGCGTCACAGAAGCATTAGCCGAAGGCTATATGATCAACTATCCTGAAACACATATCAAAGTAGAAACCAAGAAAGAAGATTTAGGACTTCTTGATCTTTTGAAAGGAAGTGCTAAAGTGGTGGTGATGTCCAGAAATCTTAATCCTGAAGAAATTAAAACATATGAGGATAGAACAGATCTGAAGTTCCTTCCTGCTAAATTTGCTGCGGATGCGGTGGTTTTTGTTGTCCCTAAAGATTCTCCGAAAGAGAGTATTTCAATGGAAGAAATCAGCAGCGGTCTGATGTCTGATAAAAAAGAATTTATTTTTGATGGAACCAATTCCAGTAACCTGAACTTTGTTGCCGAGAAATTAAAAAAACAGCCAAAAGACCTGAAATTTTCCATTATTCCGGGAAATCAGAAGATTATAGAGGAACTGGGAAAATATCCTGATAAAATTGGCGTTATCGGATTGAATACTTTCAGCCGTCCTTATGATAAAACTTCAGAAAAACTAAGAGACATGGTGAAGGTACTTCCTGTAGTAGAGAAAGGGAAATCGTATACTGCAGATTTTGATGGACTTCGCACGATGGAATACCCGTTTACCAGAGTTCTTTATTTCCTGATTAATGAAGGTAACTTTAACATTGCCAATGGCTTTATAAGATTTTCATGTACCCATTTAGGACAGAAAATTGTACAGAAAGAAGGCTTACAACCTTATAACATTTATAAGAGAGAAGTTCAGATGCGTTAAAAAATATTAAATTCACAATTTGTCCTTATTAAAAATTTTGATTTGGTCTGAAAATTGTGTATAATAAAACTCAATTATTAGAAAATATAAAATGAAAGATATAATGAATATGAATGTAAAGAAGATTGCTTTTGGAGCAGCCGTGGTATTTTTTACCGGTTTTGCCTCTGCACAAACACTGCAGGATGGTATCAACAGTATAGACAGTGATAAATTTGCGCAGGCGAAAACAAACTTCACTGACATGATCGCTAAAGAGCCTACAGCTGAAAACTACTTCTATTTGGGAAATACTTTCTTAAGACAAGGAGAACCGGATTATGCTAAGGCAACTGAAAACTTTAATAAAGGATTAGCTGCAGACGGTAAAAGCTATCTGAACAAAATTGGTTTAGCTGCTGTTAAATTAGGTAAAGGCGATAAAAATGCTGTTGCTGAAATTCAAAAAGTAGTTGCTGATTCAAGAGAAAAAGATGCTGAAGTTCTTTTCAGAGCAGCAGAAGCTTTAACTTTATTCGAGAAAAACAGTTCACCGGACCTGGCAATCCAGTTTTTGACTAAAGCTATTGAGAAAGCTGAGAAAAAAGGTGTTCCTGCACATTATTATTATACATTAGGAGATGCTTACAGATTGAAAAGATCTCCGGGAGAAGCCATGTCTGCTTACGACAAGGCGTTACCTGTAGCAAAAAATAAAGCTTCAGTTTACACGAGAATGGCTACTTTATGGATGGCTGCTCAAGTGTGGCAAAAAGCGAAAGAAAGCGTTGATAAAGCAATTGCTGTAGATCCTACATACGCTCCTGCGTACAAAGCATTGGCTGGTTACGATATCAGATACCAGCAAAATGCAAAGGCTACTCAAGATCTTATCAACTATACAAAATATGCTGATGAAGATCCATATACCCAATTAGAAATTGCAAAACTATATTTCACGAATGAAGATTATGCAAACTCTAAAATGGTATTAGATAAGATTTTTGATAAAATTGATGATCCTATCAAATTCAAATTGAGAGCTTATAATGCATATGCAGATAGAAATTATGCAGACGCCAAGCAAAATATGGATACTTTCGTTTCTCAGGCAGAGAAAACAAGAGTATTGCCTGCAGACCAAGGTTTACAGGGACTTATTGCTGCCGGTTTAGCAAAAGATGAAAAAGATGCTGCTAAAAAATCTGCTTTAATGGCTGAAGCTCAGCAAAAAGTAGGTATTGCAAAAGCTGCTAAGGATGAAACAATGAAGTGGGATCTTGAATTGGCAAACATCGCAGGTGGTGGAGGAGCTTCTCAGGCAGAAGCTGATAAAGGACCTACTAATCCTGAAATTGAAGCATTGAAACAGAAAGTTGCTGCCAACAGCCAGGATTCTGATTCATTATTTAAGTTAGCAACAGCTTACCAGGATGTGAAAAACTGGAATGGAGCAATTCTTACATGGCAAAAAATGTCAGCACTTCTTCCTGATTGGGCTCCGGCTTATTACAGCCAGGGATATTCTTACCAGCAGGCAGGAAACAGTGAAGCAGCAAAATTGGCTTATGAGAAATTCATCAGCACAGTAAAACCTGCTGATCAGGAAGCTAACAAACAGACCCTTGCTTATGCTTACTTCGCGGTAGCATACATGAGCAAAGATTCTGATATAGCAAAAGCAAAAGATTATGTAGCTAAGTCTTTACAGCTAGACCCTACTTATCAGGATGCTGTAAAATTAAATGCAGAAATCAACAAGTAATTTAAAATTTAAATTATAGATATTAAAACTTCCCATGCGTAATGTTTGGGAAGTTTTTATTTTAAATCCTATCTTTGAGTTTATGAAAACTGATATACTTGCTTTTGGTGCACATCCTGACGATGTAGAACTTGGATGTGGCGGAACTATTGCTAAAATGGTTTCTGAAGGAAAAAAATGCGTTGTTGTAGATCTTACCAGGGGAGAGCTTGGAACAAGAGGTACAGATGAAACCAGAAAAACTGAAGCAGCAGATGCAGCCAAAATCCTTGGGCTTTCCGCAAGAGAGAATCTTGGAATGAAAGATGGATTTTTAGTAAATTCCGAAGAATATCAAATGAGGATTGTAAAAATGATTCGCAAATACAGGCCAGAAATCGTCTTGGCTAATGCAATTGATGATAGACACCCGGATCATGCAAAAGGAGCGAAATTAGTATCGGATGCGTGCTTTTTGTCCGGACTGAGAAAAATTGAAACCGTACTGGAAGGTGAATCTCAGGAAGTGTGGAGGCCAAAACATATTTTTCATTATATTCAGTGGAAAGATATTAAACCGGAATTTGTTATTGACATTTCAGAGTATCTGCCTAAAAAACTGGAAGCTTGTATGGCGTACAAAACTCAGTTTTATGACCCAACTTCTAAAGAACCTGAGACTCCCATTACCACAAAAGACTTCTATGAAAGTTTAACGTACCGCGCACAGGATTTAGGGCGGTTATCGGGAGTTGCTTATGCTGAGGGCTTTACGTCTGAAAGATTAATTTCTTTGAAAAATTTTGATGGAATTGTTTGGTAGTTGAGGAAATTGTCCTATATTTGCACTCAGAAAACGGTGATTGTAGCTCAGTTGGTTAGAGCGTCGGATTGTGGTTCCGAAGGTCGTGGGTTCGAGACCCATCATTCACCCAAAGAAAGTACACTTTTTGAAAGTGTACTTTTTTATTTTGTACCATTTCAGTATCCTCTGAAGGTTTCTTTTTTTACTTTTTTTCTCCGAAATTTTTCATGTGTTATGTTTATAATCTTGAGTCAACGTATAAAAATGGTTTTCTTTTAATCCTTTAAAATAAATTTCTGGATTGATGATTGAAACTTTTATATTTGTTTTACCAGAATTAAGAGAAGATAATTCTCTTTAAAATGACCTCAAAATCAAAGCTACTACTATGAAAAGAATTGTTATAATCCTTACTGTGCTATTTACTCTAAAATCTTATGCTCAATCTTACTATAAAGAATTATTTGATAGTAAAGGATATGATGTATCAATAGGTTATTCAGAAAGTGCTGATCAACTTGAATTTTCATGGGGTGTTTCTGCTCATATGGAAGCATTGGTACTGATGTATGAAAAAACGAAAGAAAAAAAGTATGCTGAAACCTTAATAAAGTTTATGGGAAATGTACTAGATAGGAGAGATGATCTCAGAAGTCAGGTAAAAGGCTTAAATAAGATTTATGATTACAGGAAAGTTTCTGGAGCAGCTTGGTCAACTAATCATTACAATATTATTACTGATGAAGGAGAGCCTTATTCACATTTAGTCCATAGTGCTAATATTGTTTATCCAATGGCTAAATTTGCGGCAATAGTTAAGCTTAATAAGTCTACTCAACGGTTAATTTCGAATTCCGGAGGCCGTTACGGTAACCAAACTTATATTCAGATTGCAGAAAATATTCTTCAAAAAGTAAAAGAAACTCTTGATTATCATAAAGGACAATGGCATACTGAATCTAAAAGTATAGGTTATTATAAGGAATGGGAGAGTAGTAATTCTCCGTTGGCGCATCCAGGAGTAATTTTACCTCTTAATATGCAAAGTGCTGCTGGAAGGGTTCTGATCCAAATGTACAGAGCAACTTCTCAGTTCTCTTATCTTGCACAGGCATATCAAATAGCAAATTTTATAAAATCAAATACATTCTATAATAATGAATTGCAGTCTAATAAATGGAGTTATTGGAAAAAAAATGACTTGCCTGAGGATGTTTCTCATGCGGGTTTGACAATAAGTTTTCCATATGAATGCTATAAATACAAAATATTATATAATAAAAAGTCTATTTATTCGTACTCAGACATCCAAAGATATATTAACACTTTTACGAAAGATCTTGTAAAATCTACTTTTTTAATGAATGGTAATATAAATGATAATACTCAATATTGGGATCTTAGATCTAATACTAAAGTTGGAAGTCTCACATATGACAGTTATATTTGCACTAGATGGTTGTGTTTATCAGAATATGACAAAGGATTATATTCATTGATTGTTGAAATACAAAAAAATAAAAATTATTATACGAAATTATCTACAACTGACCCTTTAACAATAGCACTTTTTGCTTTTAATGAGATTTAATCCGATTTATTACATAAGTTTTTTACCAAAGAAGCCACTTTTCTTTGCTTTTTCTAATTAAGTAACATTGTTTTTACCACATAAAAAAAGCATCTTTTTCAGATGCTTGTGTTTTTAGATATTCTTTTTTAAACTTCGTCGTCAGAATCAATTGTAAAAGATCTGCTTTTGAAGTCTTTGTCATGTTTTTCTGAAATTACATCCTCACCCTTTTCATTAATGATGAAATCTGTGGACTCATTAAACATCTCCTGGAAACTTTTAAAATCTTCCTTGTAAAGGTAAATTTTATGCTTCTCGAATGTAGCTTCCCCATTCTCTCCGAAATTCTTCTTACTCTCAGTGATTGTAAGATAATAATCTCCTGCTTTCGTCTCGCGCACATCAAAGAAATAAGTTCTTCTCCCTGCTTTTAACACCTTCGTGAAAATCTCATTTTCATGGCGTTCCTTGTATTCACTCATTGTTAGATATTTTTTAATCTTGTTAAGAACAAATATAAAAGAATTCTTTTAATCACAAAATTTTTTTTATGATTTATTTAACAATTGAGAATGAAATGGCTAAGCGGTTACAGAATTGGCAATTTCAGTAAGGTTGATAATTTGATGGGCTTTTTGAGCGCTAGACTCTCTGTGTGTGATAATTATGGAAGTGGCATTGCTGATTTTTCTATCAATATTTTCCAGAATATTCTGTTCAGTTTCTGTGTCTAAAGCAGACAAAGAATCGTCAAAAATGATAATATTGGGGTCCTTAATTAAGGCTCTTGCGATACAAATTCTCTGCTTTTGTCCCCCCGAAAGCATTACTCCGCGTTCACCAACAAGTGTTTTATATTGATCTTTAAACTCTACAATATTCTTATGAACATCTGCAATTTTTGAGTATTCTACTACTTTCTCGTGAGAAGGATGATCAATGGCAAAACCAATATTATTTTCAATAGAATCAGAAAATAAGTAACTTTCCTGAGGGATATACCCGATAAAGTTTCTGTAGTTCTCCAGATTATGATCCTTCAGGTTTTTGCCATCAATTAAAATTTCCCCTTCTGTGGGATCTATTAATCGGCATAACAGCAAGGCAATTGTTGATTTTCCACTACCGGTTTTACCCATAATAGCCAATGACTCTCCGGCTTTTACTTTAAAGCTTAAATTATCCAGTGCCTTGATTCCCGTATTCGGATATACATAAGAAACGTTTCTGAATTCAATATCTCCTTTGATAGGATAGTTTTCAAAATTGGTATTAATGATCTCCGATTTCTTATCCATGAATTCATTGATCCTCTGCATAGATGCTTCAGCTCTCTGATTCACAGATGTTACCCATCCTACCATAGAGAATGGGAAAATCAGGGTGTTGATATACATGAAGAAATCAGCAATCTTACCAATACTTAATTCACCGGCAATATATTTAGCACCTCCAATCCAGATGATGGCTACGTTTAATAAACCGATAACGAAAAGAATAATGGTGAAGAAATACGCTTCTGTCTTGGCCAGATCCAAGGCTTTGTTTTGATAATCAGTAACTTTGATGCCATAGTTTTTTTCGATATATTTTTCTCTGGCGAAAAATTTTACCACACGGATTCCGGAAAAGCTGTCCTGTACAAAAGTTGAAATCGCAGACTGGCTTTTCTGCATGATCTTTGACTTTTTATTGATGATTGAGCTTACCTTATAAATAGCATATGATAAAATAGGAAGAGGAAGTAAAGTCCACATCGTCATGGAAGCATCTGTTTTTACCATGTAGATCGCCGTTATCAATACTAAGACAATCAGATTGGCTACATACATCACCCCGGGACCAAGATACATTCTTACTGCAACAACATCTTCGCTCAATCTGTTCATTAAGTCTCCGATAGTCATCTGTTTATAATCCGTTAAAGATAAATCCTGATAATGTCTGTAGATTTTATTTTTAAGTTCATATTCTATTCTTCTTGACGCAACAATAATAGTCTGTCTCATCATAAAAGTGAAGAATCCGGTTAAAAGAGAACATCCTACAATAATTCCAACATAGATTAAAACCTGCTGGTTGAAGCCGAGATTCCCATTTTTTGTAAGTTCATCAACAGATTTTCCTACAAACTGAACCTTATATATATTAAAGAAATTACTGGCAATGATAAAGAGTACCCCCCAAAACAATAGTATTTTGTGTTTCCAAAAATAAGGGTTTAAGGTTTTTAGCGCTTTCATATAGTTTGACAAAATTACAAAAATGTCATCACACTACGAATTTGATCAATTTTAAATTTTGTATCTTTGCAGCCATAAAAAAGCTCTTTGAATGTTAGGAAGACGACAAATCCGTGAAAAAGTAGTACAGACCGTGTATTCTTACTACCAAAATCCTGTAAAATTTGATGTTTTAGAGAAAAACATGTTTGCCGGGATAGAGAAAATCTATTATCTATACATCTATCAGCTCAACTTTTTGGTGGGTCTGAAAGATTTGGCAGAGAATCAGATCGAAATTGGTAAGAATAAATTTCTTAAAACTGATGCTGATATTAATCCTAACCAAAAATTCATCAACAACCAGGTATTGCGTAAACTGGAAGAAAATCCTGAAAGATTATTTTTTACAGGTCAGCACAAGCAATTGAAATGGGATATGCATGATGACTTATTGGTAAAAACTTTCCAGAGAATTACTGCTGGAAAACGTTATCAGGATTTCATGAAAGAAGAAGGATATTCTTTTGAAGAAGATCAGAAATTTATTGGGAAATTATTCTTAAGATATATTGCTGAGAATGAAGATTTTCATGATTATTTAGGTGATAAGGAACTTTCATGGTATGATGATATCCATATCGCCAATTCAATGGTACAAAAAACAATCGGTTTCCTGAGAGAAGATGAAGAAAGCAGAACTTTGATCAAAATGATTAAAGATGAAGAAGATAAAACATTTGCTGCAAAATTGTTGAGAGATACCCTGAATAACTGGGAGAACAATGAAAAGAAGCTGGAAGAAAGACTCGAAAACTGGGATCTGGAAAGAGTTTCTCTTATGGATAAAGTAATTTTATCTACAGCCATTGCAGAGCTTGATAACTTTGCTTTCACACCTTCAAGAGTGATCATTAATGAATATATTGAAATTGCAAAAGTATTTGCTACAGACCGTTCCAATATCTTCATCAATGGTATTTTAGATAAATATTGTAAAGATCAAAATAGAATATAAAATGAAAAAGACGTTATCAATTATCGCCTTGTCAATTATAGGCTTTGGGTTAGTTTCATGTAAAAAAGAAAGCAAAGAAACTCAAAGTGCTGAAACTGCAACTACTGATTCTGCAGCTGTTGCGGCTCCGGTAACCACTGATTCTACAGCAGCAGCTGTAACCGGTGAAACGGCAGCTCCGGTTTCCAACGAACCATCTACTTCTGTAGCTTTATCTGAAAACAGCTTTGATTTTGGTAAAATTAAAAAAGGAGATAAAGTAGAGCATGTATATGAAATTACCAATACAGGGAAAAATCCATTAATTATTTCTGAAGTGAAGCCAGGATGCGGATGTACAGCTCCTGATTTTACAAAAGAGCCAATCATGCCGGGTAAAAAAGGAAAAGTTACTTTGCACTTTGATTCTTCAAGCTTCGACGGAAATGTTCAAAAGTATGCTGACGTTTTTGCAAACGTAGAAAAATCGCCAATCAGATTAACGTTCACTGCGAACATTCAACCATAATATTTAAAATATGTTGACATTATTTTTACAGGCACAGCCACAAGGATCTTCATCAATGATGCTGATTATGATGGGTGTGATGTTTGTAGGGTTTTACTTCCTGATGATCAGACCTCAGATGAGAAAACAGAAGCAGGAAAAAAACTTTCAGGAAAACCTTAAGGTAGGAACAAGAGTAGTTCTTACATCGGGTCTTCACGGAAGAATTGCTCAGGTTCAGGATGATGGTTTTGTAATCGAAACATTATCCGGAAAACTGAAATTCGAAAAAGCTGCGGTTTCAAGAGAAATGACGGAAGCGCGCTTTGGAGCAAAATCTGCTGATAAGGCAGATGACAAAAAAGAAACAGCAACTGAAGAAAAAAAATAATTCAGTCTGAAAATAGTAAGCTGCGGCGGGTGAACAAAGTTCACCCGCCGCAGCTTTTTTATAAGATTAAAATCTTATAAGTCGTATTTGCTTCCTATATTTTTAATATGTCTGGCGGCTTTTGTATCTAATTGTGAAAGTAATGAATGCGATTAGTGTTTAATAAAAAAATTATCTTTGCCTTATGAATCAAAACACAAACAAAACCGTTCTTATTCTTGGCGCAAATTCAGATGTAGCGAAACAATGCATGATACTATATGTTGAAAAAGGATTCTCAGTTATTGCTGCTTCCCGAAATACAACATCTTTGGATCATTTCGTTGATTCAAACAATCTTGACCGCTCAAAAGTTTCTGTTTTGTATTTTGATGCTGCTGATTTTGGTTCTCATCATCAGTTTTATTACAATCTTTCTGTAAAGCCTCATATTGTAGTCTATGCTGCAGGTTTTTTAGTAGACAACCAACAAGCTCTCACTGATTTCAAGGGAGCAAAGCAAATGATGGAGGTCAATTATATGGGAGGTGTGTCTATTCTGAGTATTATTGCAATGGATAAAAGCAATACGAACCTGGAAAGAATAATTGGTCTTTCATCCTTGTCAGGGGTAAGAGGGAGAAAAAGCAATTTTGTCTACGGAAGTACCAAGGCTGCATTTACACAGTTTCTGGCAGGACTGAGACAGGAATTAGCTTCCCGTAAAATCATCGTGAATGCTTTGGTTATCGGGTATATCAGAACAAAAATCAATGAAGGATTGGAACTGAATCAATCCCTGATCATGGAACCGGATTATGTGGCGAAATTTATTGTCGGTGCAAGAAACTCTTTTACCATTGTTCCAAATTTTAAATGGAAAATGATTTATCATATTCTTAGACTTTTGCCGGAAAGCCTGGTTGCGAAATTACCTTAAGGAATTTTCATTAATATTATTTTTCTCTAATAGCAGACAGTTCGGTATCGTTTTTGTAATTCTATGTCCCAAAAATTATTTCTTCCTGCAAGATTCAGTTTCTGAATGATTATTGAATAAAGCTGAAACATTCTTTTTCTGCTGTCAATCTATTTCAAGGATAAATATGATTCACCTTCGCTCAGGTAGGGAAGGGTAGAATTCTTTTTTCAAATCCTGCAGAAGATATCAATGCTGTATTGATATAAATAGTAACACATAGTATAAAAATGGACGATTTAGAATTGAACAAGATTCAACAACACTGGGACACCTTAATTTCTTCAGCAATTTCATGGGCACCGAGGATTTTTACTGCAATCATTTCTGCATTATTAATTTACCTGATTGGCTCATGGATGATCAGAATGATCAAAAAGCTGGTTGAAAAAGCTTTCAAAAAACGAAATATGGAAGCTTCACTGCAGCACTTTCTTTTAAATATTATCAACTGGGGATTAAATATTCTTTTGTTTATTGTTGTTGTAACGCAGCTTGGAGTACAGACTTCTGCATTTGTTGCCATGATTGGTGCCGCAGGACTGGCAGTAGGTTTAGCCTTACAGGGATCCTTAACGAATTTCGCAGGTGGAATTTTAATTTTATTATTAAAACCTTTTAAAATTGGAGATTTTATTTCTACCAGTTCAGGTGTGTCAGGAACTGTACAGGCTATTGATATTTTTCATACAAAACTGGTTACACCACAAAACCAACTGATTGTTATTCCTAATGGGGTAGTGTCAAATAATAGCATTACCAATTTTACCCAGCTGGGAACAAGAAGAACATCATTGGATATCGGAGTTGCTTATGATGCGGATCTTAGGCAGACCAAGGATATTCTAATGGAAGTTATTAAAAATAATCAATATGCTCTTGAAACACCTGTGCCCCAGGTAGTAGTAACAGAGCTTGGAGACAGTGCTGTCAATGTATCGGTAAGAGTAAGCACTTCCACTGAAAACTTCTGGACAATGAATGAAGAATTAATCATCGGTTGTAAAGAAGCTCTCGATAAAGCAGGAATCGGAATTCCTTTTCCTCAAAGAGATGTGCATATTTACAATCAATAATTATATTTAATTTTTTTAAGAAACTCCTGCGTTATATTATGTGGGAGTTTTTATTACTGAGTTATGCGAATAACTGCTGTTGCTACAAATATTTAAGATTAATATTGCCTGCTCAAATATTACATTATATTTGCAAAAAACTACTAACTATGATTAATAAACTGCTCCTTTTTATAGGAATTTTTAGTGCAGTAACATCTGTAACAGCACAAAGCCAATTTTTAGATCCATCTTTTGGCAATAATGGAATATATACATACACGCCTAACAATGCATACGGATTTATTTATGAAACCGGAGCTTTTACTGCACAGCAGAAAATTATGGTAAGCGGAACCTTTTACAATATACCCAATAGCAGCCAGTCTACTACCAATGTAATTCAAAGGCTGAATGCTGATGGTACTATAGATAACAGTTTCAATACAGTATTTATTCCGCCAGTTTCTTCCAACCCGATTTCCCGTTTGATTAAAATGTGTATTCAGCCTGATCAAAAAATTATCCTTGGTGATATTTTGGGCAATAAGTTAATCCGGTTGAATGAAAACGGAACTTATGATATAGGGTTTGGTACTAATGGAGTGGTTGCTAATTCTGTATTTAATTCATTTTTTGACACCCTTGGACTGTCTGGCCCTTTTAATTTTCATAATGTAATTTTAACTAGTAATAACAAAATTTTGCTGTGCACAACAGTAGTAGATAACCAGTTATCAAAATTAGCCGTTCTCCGCCTT
This sequence comes from Chryseobacterium sp. 2VB, assembly GCF_005503635.1. Classification (NCBI taxonomy): domain Bacteria; kingdom Pseudomonadati; phylum Bacteroidota; class Flavobacteriia; order Flavobacteriales; family Weeksellaceae; genus Chryseobacterium; species Chryseobacterium sp. 2VB. Next base: position 101,262 of record NZ_SCNC01000012.1, on the reverse strand, counting down.
AATGAAAATGGTTCTATTGATACCACGTTTGGAAATAATGGTCTTGTGCTGCAGGAAGCAAATTTAGGACGCCTGGTACTTCAAAATGATTCAAAATTACTATTAATCGGGCAAAAAACAGATGGACAATTTGTAAAGTCAAGGTATTCTGCAGATGGCATTTTAGATACTACTTATAATAATAATTCAATATCTTACACCCCGATTCAAAATTATTCAACTTATTTCTGTACGGCAACAGGTAAAGATAATAACACTTACATATATGGAGTTTCGTCTTCTGCTGCTTCACCAGTATCTCTGATCACGTTGATGAAATTAAATCAAAATGGAGATCTGGACAATAGTTTTGGAACGAATGGTATTGTTAATGAATCTTACTATAATAGCAATAATTATTATGTTGATAATAATATTCTTTATCCTACTTTATTATTAGATAATAGCAACCATTTATTTTTGGTATGTATGGCAAGCCCCACGGGAAACGCAGCAGACCTTAACCAATTTATCAAAAAATTTAATCCGGATGGTTCCGTAGATTCGGGTTTTGGGAATAACGGAATAGTTGATGTTGATTTAAATTATAAGGAATTTATGAGATCTGCAATCATGACGGCTGATCAGAAAATATTGATTTTTGGAAATCATCAGACGCCGAATAAAGGTATTATTACAAAGGTTTTAAATAATGGAAATATATTAACGGCTAAAGAGGAGAGAATTAAGGGTGAAAGTGTAAGTATATATCCTAATCCTGTAAAGAATATCCTGAATATTAATTCCAGAAAAATGAAGGACAATAATGTAGAAATTACAGATGCAAATGGAAGAAATATATTGAAAGCAATTATTAAAGATAATAAGATAGACGTTAGTAATCTTGAACACGGGATATATTATCTGAAAATCGGAAGTATAACCAACAAGTTTATAAAGGAATAAAAAAGAGACGAGAATTTTCTCGTCTCTTTTTTTACTCTATATTCTGCAGCAGCTCCAAAGCCTTCATCATATCGATTCCTTTACCCAAAACCGGTTTAAACAAATCTCCTTTCTCCTTAATTCTGTCAAGGGCATTGTTAATAGTAAAATCTGTTGGTTTCACACCAGGCTTCAACTCATCCCAATCCAAAGGCATGGAAACTGAAGCTCCGGGTTTTGGCCTCAGACTGTATGCACTTGCCAGAGTCTGCCCTGTTCTGTTTTGCAGGTAATCAAGGTAAATTTTTTTGTTATCCCTTTTTTGAAGACTCCTTTCCAACGTGGTAATCTTGGGCAGTTTTTCATTCACCTGTTTCATGAGGATATGAGCGAAATCTTTTACCTGGTCAAAATCATATTTACCACCCATCGGAATATAAATGTGAATTCCTGTACTCCCCGAGGTTTTGCAGTAACCTTTTATTTTAATTGATTTTAAAACTTCATTCACCTGAAGTGCCGTTTCAATCACCTCATCGAATGTATTTTTTGAAGAAGGATCAAGGTCTAAAACAAGATAATCAGGATGCTCAAGATCAGGTAACGAACTGTTCCATGGATTGAGGTCTATACAGCCTAAATTATTCAGATAGGCTAATGTTGCTTTGTCATTACAATAAATATAATCAATGTATTTATCGTTCGACTCGGAATAGACCTGGGTGGTTTTTATCCAGTCCGGAACATGATCTCCAGCATCTTTCTGATAAAAGCTTTGCTCTTCAATTCCATTGGGAAAACGGTTCAGAGAAAGCGGACGATTTTTTAAGTAAGGTAAAATATACCGGGCTACGGATTGATAATATTCAATAACATCTCCTTTCGTAATTTCATCTTTAGGAAAATAGACTTTATCCTGATTGGTAAGCTTTACAGAATGCTTGTCTAAGGTAACCTCTTTTTCTTTCTCAGAAACTTTTGTCTTTTTTGGTGAAGCTTTCGTATTCATATCTTTAGATTTTTCGGTGAAGGATGGATCTTTAGTATCTTCCGGGCTTTTGTCATCCCTGATTGTGATAAAAACCGGATGTCTGAAGATTCCGTCCTTGGTAATTTCAGAATATTTGATTTCACATACCAGCTCAGGTTTTACCCACGTTACCGGCATATTGGTCTTCGGAGCTGTTTCGAATGGAGCTGACTTTACAATTATTTTCTGAAGTCTCTCATACACTTCTTTCAAAGAAGCCGTATTGAAACCTGTTCCTGTATGACCACAGTAAGTAAGCTGCCCATCGATAAATTTTCCTAATATCAACGCTCCGAAGCTTTCCCGGGATCCTCTGGGTTCCGTAAAACCACAAATAATGACCTCTTCTGTATTGGAAAATTTGATTTTAAGCCAATCGGTGGTTCTGTGATTTTCAACATACAGGCTGTCTGCCCTTTTTGCGATCATCCCTTCCAGTTCCATTTCTTTCATTTGCGCAAAAAACTCAATGCCCTTTTCAGGAATATGATCGCAATACTTGATCCTTTCCGTTTCTGTTAAAGCTTCTTTTAAAAGTTCTTTACGTTGAATTAAAGGAAGATCTTCTGTAGAATGGCCATTAAGCCATAGAATATCAAAAACCTGATAGGTAAGGGCGGCACCAGGGTTATCCCCGATTTGTTGCAAAAGCTGAAAATCAGGCCTTCCCTGTTCGTTATAGACCACAACTTCGCCATCCAGGATCATGCTGTGTTTTTGTTGTTCGAAATCCTGAGCAATTTTGTCAAATTTTGATAAAAAGGAAATTCCATTCCGGGAATAGAAAAGCGGAGTATCATAGCTGAGATCTGCAATAGCTCTGTAGCCATCCCATTTTATTTCAAAGATCCAGTCTTTATCATTGAAAGGTTCCTCTGAAAGTTTAGCCAGCATTGGTTTAATGAAAGACTTGAGCTTTTTTTCATTCGTTAGAGAATTGAAGTTTCTAAAAGGGTTTTGAGAAGTTACGACTTCTTTTTTTCTTTTAATTTTAGGCTTTTTTTTTCCTCTAAAAATTGGGTAACCAGAGATTTTGGTGAAGTGTTTTCTTCAGCATCGTAAGGACTTTCTGCAAATTTGTCCTTATGTTTAATAAGCAACCATGAGTTGTCATCATTATTTTTCATTTTAACCAGAGCAAATTCACCTTTCAGCTTTTTGCCATGCAAAATGAATTTTAAAGAACCGGCATGAAGTTCCTTCAGAAGTTCTTTTTCATCAGAAAGTTTTGAATTCTCCTCCAAAGGTTCATAGGTTCCGCTGTCCCATACTTCCACTTGTCCGGCACCATAATTTCCTTCCGGGATGTTTCCTTCAAAATCTTTATAATCGTAAGGATGATCTTCTACCATCATGGCAAGACGTTTGTCTTTTGGGTCCAAAGACGGGCCTTTCGGAACAGCCCAGCTCTTCAGTACACCTTCCATTTCAAGCCGGAAGTCATAATGAAGTCTGGAGGCTGCATGCCTCTGAATCACAAAAATCAGTTTGTCTTTGCTTTTCTTTGTTTTTCCTTTAGGTTCGCTGGTTTCATCGAACTTTCTTTTGTTATGATAATCTTTGAGAGCCATTACGATGCGGATTTGGATTTAGAGGTATTCAGGCTGGCTTTTAATTGGGCCATAAGGTCAATCACTTTACCTTCTTTTGCAGGCTGCGCTTTTTGGGCTTTTACGTTTTTGCCTTTTGCTTTCTGCTTGATGATCTTCATCAGCTCATCAGAATAGGTATCTTTATACATTGCGGGATCAAATTCCTGAGAAAGCTGTTCAATCAAGCTGACAGCCATTTTCAGCTCTGCAGGTTTCGGAGCTTTTTGGGCAGGAATTTTTAAATCTGAATAGTCTCTTATTTCCTGATCAAATCTCAGCCGGTTAAGAACCAGTATGTCATCATTGTAAGGACGGATCATCCCAATAGCAGCGCTTTCGCGGAGTACGAAAGTTCCTATTCCTACCATGGATGTTTTTTCAAGAGCTTTTAATAAAAGTCTGTAGGCATTTTCACCATTTTTCTGAGGTTCCAGATAATAAGGAGTCTCAAAATACATACTGTCTACCTCTACTTCCTTTACAAACTGGTCAATAGAAAGGATTTTTGTTTTTTCCGGGCTTGCAGCCTCGTAATCTTCTTCATCAAGAACGATATATTTGTCATCCATGAGATAACCTTTAACAATGTTTTCCCATTTTACTTCTTTTCCTGTATTTTCATTTACTCGCTTGAACCGGATGTTTGAAAAATCAGATTTGTCGAGCATATCGAGATCCAGTTTTGTGGTTTCCGTTGCGGAATAAATTTTTACAGGAATGTTGACTAATCCGAAGCCAATTGCGCCGTTCCAGATTGCTTTCATTGTCTTACGTTTTTAAAAATCAAGCAATTAATATGCCGACAGAAGCCCGTGTGGTACCTTTCATGGACTTTGTTGCCAAATGACAATTGTTTTTATCTCCGACTTTTATATCTTTATCTTTCCGCAATCCGTGGTTATATCAAAATATGGAAGAGCTTTTTACTTATATCAAAAAATTCGGAACACTGAATCCTCAGGACGAGCTGCTGATTGCTGAAGGAATTCAGGAAATGACAGTAAAAAAAGGAGAGCCTTTTATAGAAGCCGGGAAAGTAAGTCAGAGAATTGCCTTTGTGAAGGAAGGGGTTTTCCGGTCTTTGTATTACAACAAGCAAGGTGACGATTTCACACGGTATTTTATTTACGAAGGGCGATTTATCGGAGATTTTCAGGGCTTTACGGATCAACTGCCCGCGCATGAAGATATTGAAGCGATTACCGATGCTGTATTACTGGTGATTGACCGTGAACATTTTAAAATTCTGGAAGAGAAAATCACAGTATGGCCGATTCTGTTTGCAAGGATCCACGCCTTTGTTGTAGAGAATAAACTGAAGGTGGCAAGTATCATGCTGAACCAGGATGCTAAATCCCGTTATATTCATTTTTTAAATCATTATCCTGGCCTTGCCAACAGGGTTCCGCAGTCTATGCTGGCGTCTTATTTAGGTGTTACGCCGTCTTCACTGAGCAGGATCAGGAGAAATATTGTCTAGAATTATTATTGATAAATGATAATTGATAGATGATCTTAATGAGCGTGCAGGGGCAATAGAGTTTGTCGATTTTTCAAACTTCAAACATTTCATAAATCTCTTTTTGTCAAATGACAATGGTCTTTCCTGCTGACTGCCATAGCTTTGCTTCATAAAATTTAAAGTACGAATATGGATATTGTATTAGGACTACAATGGGGAGATGAAGGAAAGGGAAAGTTTATTGATCTGATCAGTGAAAATTACGACATTACAGCTCGTTTTAACGGCGGATCTAATGCTGGGCACAGCATTGAAAGAAATGGGCGCAGAATAACGCTTAAAATGATTCCTTCGGGAATCTTTATGAAAGAAGTACAGAATGTGATTGGTACGGGAACTGTTATTGATCCTGTAAGTTTTAAAAAAGAAATTCTGAATCTTCAGGTATTTGATAAAACCATTCAGCCGGAAAACAATATCATTATTTCCAAAAAAGCACACCTGGTAATGCCAACGCATAAGCTTCTGGATATTTTCATGGAAGAAAGTCGTGAGTATACTACGATCGGGACTACAAAGAATGGGATTGCCCAGGCGTATTCAAACAAAATATTAAGACAGAACCTGAGAGCAGGAGATATATTTTCATCAGATTTTCAAAGCAGGGCACAGCATATTCTGGATAGAGATTACAGAATGCTGGAAGAAGGAGGAATGATTGTTTTGCCTGCTTTAGAAGAAATCAGTAAAGAGTTTTTTGATGCGGTGGAATTCCTTAAAAAATTCAATTGTACAGAAACTGAAATTTATATTAACAAAGCTTTATCTGAAGGTAAAAAAGTATTGGCAGAAGGATCTCAGGCAGCAATGCTGGATATTGATCATGGTACGTACCCGTATGTAACGTCTTCCTCAACGACAGCATCAGGCGCGAGTAGCGGTCTAGGTGTTTCACCGAAAAAGATCGGTGAGATTTACGGGATAGCGAAAACGTATTGTACCCGTGTGGGAAATGGTATATTTCCAACGGAACTTTTAGATGAATTTGGAGATGATCTCAGAATGAAAGGAAATGAATTTGGTTCCAATACAGGACGTCCCAGAAGGACCGGATGGCTGGATTTGCCTGCTTTAAAATATGCGGTAATGATCAACGGAGTTACCCAGCTGGTTCTGACAAAAGCGGATGTTTTGAGCGGATTAAAATCTGTAGCAATCTGTACCCATTATGAATTGGAAGATGGGACTATCGAAACGAGTGCTACAACACTGCCTGAAAATGCTAAGCCTGTATTGAAAAAGATGGCAGGCTGGAATGCTGATTTCTCAGTTATGAGAAGCCCTTCAGAGCTGCCAAAAGAAGTGAATGAGTTTCTATCATTTCTGGAAGCAGAATTGGGAATTCCTGTAGCGTATCTGTCGACAGGGCCGGGAAGGGAGCAGATGTTGAAATTGATCAGCAAATAGTTTTATGCCAGGCAATATATATTGATCTTATAAACAGAAGAGGTTAAAATATTTTCTAACCTCTTTATTGTATGTAAAAAACTTAATTAACTTTTGTAAGTGTAAAGCGCTGCTTTGTAGAAGGCTGAACCGTTTGATCTGTAGTGCCGATTACAATAGGGGTAAGATTGGTTGTTAAGCCATCTTTTACCTCTAATCTCAATGCTGGTGCATTCTTCGGAGCAAATCCAAAGCCATTGTTTCCCAGATTGAATAATAACCATTTCTGAGAATCGGCATTAGCATTGGTTCTTAATTCAACAGCCGTTCCATTCGTTGTTCCGTTACCTCTTACGGTTAGCACCTTTGAAGGATCCAGTATAGATTTGATGATATAATACCCATGATCTGATTTACTGAAAGTAAACCTCTGATTATTTCCTGTGGAAGCTGAATACAAAATTATACTGGTGTCATCTGTAGTGGAACTTCCGGTAATATCTACATTTTTATTATTCGCTAAAGCTGTTGTCATCGTATAAGTACCGTTGATGGCAGAACTGGCATTAACAGGACCATATAAATGATTGATTCCGGCATAATCACCGGCAGACAGTCCTGTCCTTTGCTTGGTAAAAGTGGATCCGTCCAGCTTAGTCATTACAGGCTGGCTTGGGTTTATAGCAAAGTCTGTAGACTGATACATCATGACTGAACCGAAATCAAAAGCTCCATATCCTGCGTAATCATTGTAAATATTAAAGTTATGGCGGCTCCCTTCTACGGCTTTGTTAACATCTACAATAATGTACTGATCTCTGTCCGGGCGGCACTGCTCGTGCATGATTCCCATAGAATGCATTATTTCGTGAGCGATAATGGCGGGATACGTGATATTATAAATCTTAATACCGTTAACTCTGTTTTTCTGCCATCCAAGTGGAGAGCTGTTGGAAGTTGTATAAGTAAAGGTGATGTATTCTGTTTGATTGGTACGTTGAACAAACTGCATAGTGGTTTGAGACGAGATCATCTCAAACGCTTTGCTGATATTGGTAAGGAACGTATTATAATTCTGAGTGCTCATAGTTCCCTGGCTGGGTAATGTATAATAGACTGTGGCATTCGGCCACGTCTTAATAAATGAGCTTACAATAGTACTTTTTTGAGCTGTGGATATTTCTGAATTAGCCAGGCTTTTTAATTTATTAAACTGCTCGGTACTGATTGTTATATCATCTGCATAAAAATATTCGCCATTGACTTCATTAATATAGGTGTATTTTCCGTCAATTAATAATTTGTGAATCTTCGCATTGTCTTGTTTAGTCGTTGTAAGGTCGATTGAATCTGTTTGTGGATTTTCAATATCCGATCTACATGAATTCAGGGCCAGAACAAGGCATCCTGATAATAGTAATAGTTTGCTTTTCATATTATTTAATATTTGTTTGGTGATCAAGGTTTAAAATATGAACAGCTATATTATTATCATACGCATGAGATTATAAAAATACATCAACTCTTAAGTTTTGTTTAAGTCTTCATTATAATTCAGCTGTGTAACGTAAATATATTAATAAAAATCATATTTACATATAACATAATATAATGATTGATTTGTTGTTTTTTTATTTGAAAAATGTATTTATTTCGTTGATGCAATTGTTTTAATTTAATTTTTACTATTAAATTATGAATTAAGTTATTTCATGAATGTTTGATATAGTATGTAAAAATGCATATTTTACCAGTGTAAAGTTTGTTTTGCTACTAAATTGATAAATTATAGTAAAATTTGTAATGTTTTTTGATTCTAAATAATATTACTTGATTAAGATTTGTTTTTCAAAATAGTATTGTCAGTATAAAATATCAGGAAGCTCAAAGTGAACTTAAGGCTGTATGGGAATATAAAAAAAGCGGGATGAAAATCCCGCTTTACATTTATGCTTTTAAGTTCAATTGTAATTCCAGTTCGTCGAGCTGTGCATCTGCAATAGAAGCAGGTGCGTCAATCATTACATCTCGTCCTGAATTGTTCTTAGGGAATGCGATATAATCTCTGATGACTTCGTTTCCGTCAAGAATTGCTACCAGACGGTCAAATCCGAACGCCAGACCTCCGTGTGGCGGTGCTCCGTATTTGAAGGCATTCATAAGGAATCCAAACTGAGCTTCTGCTTCTTCTCTGGTAAATCCTAATAAATCAAACATTTTAGACTGAAGATCTCTGTCAAAAATTCTGATAGATCCTCCACCGATTTCGTTTCCGTTCAGAACCATATCATAAGCGTTAGCTCTTGCTTTACCAGGATCAGTTTCCAGTAAGTGGATATCCTCTGGCTTCGGAGAGGTGAACGGGTGGTGCATTGCATGGTATCTTCCGGTATCTTCATCCCATTCCAATAGCGGAAAGTCTACTACCCAAAGTGGAGCAAACTCATTTCCTTTTCTTAATCCCAAACGGTTTCCAAGTTCCATTCTTAATGCTGAAAGCTGAGCTCTTACTTTATTTTCGTTTCCGGAAAGAATCAACATCAAGTCACCTTCTTTTGCCCCGAATTTTTCGATGATTTTTGCTAAATCTTCCTCGTTGTAGAATTTGTTTACCGATGAGGTTTTTACACCATCATTCTGGAATTTTGCCCAAACCATTCCTGAAGCACCAATCTGAGGACGTTTAACCCAATCCACAAGTTCATCAATCTGCTTTCTTGTATAGTCTGCACATCCTTCTACATTAATTCCTACTACTAATTCTGCATCATCAAATATTTTGAAATCTTTTCCTTTTACCAGTTCATTCAATTCTACGAACTCCATTCCGAAACGGATATCCGGCTTGTCATTTCCGTATTTTCTCATCGCATCTGCGAAAGTCATTCTTGGGAAATCTCCGAATTCCTGACCGGTAATGTCTTTTAAAAGAGTTTTAGTCATTCCTTCAAATACATTCATGACATCTTCCTGCTCTACGAAAGCCATTTCGCAGTCGATCTGTGTAAATTCCGGCTGTCTGTCTGCTCTTAAATCCTCATCACGGAAACATTTTACAATCTGGAAATATTTATCCATTCCACCTACCATCAAAAGCTGTTTGAAAGTCTGTGGTGATTGTGGCAACGCATAAAACTGCCCCGGGTTCATTCTGCTTGGTACCACAAAGTCTCTTGCACCTTCCGGAGTAGATTTGATCAAAACAGGGGTTTCCACTTCAATGAAACCTTCGTCAGATAAATAATTTCTTACTTTCTGTGCCATTTTGTGGCGGAAGATCAGTTTATCTTTTACCGGATTTCTTCTGATATCCAGATAGCGGTATTTCATTCTTAATTCCTCACCACCATCCGTTTCATCCTCAATGGTGAAGGGAGGAAGCTGAGAATCGTTCAGAATTGTCAGTTTCTCTACCAGAATTTCGATTTCCCCGGTTGGAATATTAGGGTTTTTGCTTACTCTTTCAATAACTCTTCCGGTAGCCTGAATCACAAATTCACGGCCCAGTTTTTTAGCTTCTTCCATCAATTGTGCAGAAGAGCGGTCCTGGTCAAAAACCAGCTGGGTAATTCCGTAACGATCCCGAAGATCTACCCAAATCATAAATCCTTTATCACGGATAGTCTGTACCCATCCTGATAGTGTAACTTCTTCATTCAGATTTTTCAGAGATAGCTCTCCGTTGGTGTGTGATCGAAACATAATTATTTGTTTAAAGTTCAATGTTTAAGGTCCAGTTCCGGACCTTGAATTTTTCGTTGGCAAAGATAAGATTTTTGCAGGTTTTATAAATAAAAAAAACTCCCTTTCGGAAGTTTCATATATTGTTTTTAGATATTTTTAAATTCTATTACCACCTTTTGCGATCAGAATTCTCTTTACTTCTTCACTGCCTTTTGTTTCATCAGCTACTTCAAGAGGTGTTTTGTTCTGACATTTTTTATTCACATTAGCCTTATTGTCCAAAAGGAAGTTGATAATATTCTTTCTGTCAGACATTACACTGAAGCCAAGGGGTGAATAAAGTATATCTCCCACAAGGAAACATTTGTTGTAATCTCCCGGAGCAAACTGTTTTTTAAATGTTGCTATATCATCAGAATAAATGGCTTTCATCTTTTCCTGAGTCATCTTCTGGGCAGATAACATACTGCCAGACAGTAACATTCCAAATAGAAAGATAGTAGAGATTATTTTTTTCATAAGGATAATTTTTAAGAATATACAAATCTAAATTAAATTTTATTACCAATTGCTAAGTTTTTCTAATAATTGGATTTGTATTTTTGGAATTACATAAATTATTAATTGTGAAATGACACGATATATTGAATTTTTGAAAAAAGCATTCAGCGGTGAAGAGACCGATTTTACGAAAGTGAATATTAGAAGTGCTGTACTGCTTTTAGCCATTCCCATGATGCTGGAAATGGCAATGGAATCCGTATTTGCTCTTGTGGATCTTTATTTTGTCGGCCATCTGAAAGAAAGCGGTTTTGCGATTCAAACGGTAGGGCTTACCGAATCTGTACTTTCCATAATGTATTCTATTGCGATTGGGATGAGTATGGCGGCAACAGCATTGGTAGCAAGACGAATTGGTGAGAAAAACCCGGAACAGGCTTCCAGAAGTGCTGCGCAGGTATTGCTGGTTTCTTTTGCGGTTACTTTTGTTTTAAGCTTACTGGGAGTCATCTATGCAGAAGAAATCCTGATCCTGATGGGCTCAAAACCAGAGGCAGCAGCTTATGGGAAGAATTTTACCAGAATTATGATGGGAAGCAGTACGATCATTATGCTTTTATTTTTAATTAATGGGATTTTCAGAGGAGCCGGAAATGCTATGATTGCTATGAAAAGTTTATGGATCGCGAATATTGCGAATATCATTCTCTGTCCGATTCTGATAAAAGGATTGGGACCTGTACCTGCTTTGGGGCTTACGGGAGCTGCTTTGGCAACAACAATCGGACGTAGTATTGGGGTAATTTATCAGCTGTACCATCTTTTGGTCGCGGATACTCAGATCCGTATTCTGATTTCTTATTTTAAACCGAATTACGGATTAATCAAATCTATTATAAAAATTGCAACTCCCGGCATTTTTCAGTTTGTCATTGCTTCGTGCAGCTGGATTTTTCTTGCAGAACTGGTAGCAACTACAGGAGGAGAGAATGCATCGGCAGGTTATCAGACCGCTTTAAGACTGATGATGTTCTTTATGCTTCCGGCCTGGGGTTTGAGTAATGCTGCCTCTACATTGGTAGGACAGAATATGGGAGCGAATGAAATGTTGAGAGCGGAACAGTCGGTGATGAAAACCGTGAAATATAATGTCATCTTTATGCTGATCGTAAGTCTGATCTTTCTTTTTATGGGGAATTTTTTAGTAGGCTTTTTTACTCAGGAAATGGCGATTAAAGATTTTGCTAAAAATGCCCTTCAGATTATGAGTATAGGATTTATTTTCTATGGAATCGGGATGGTGATGATCAACGCATTCAATGGAGCTGGTGATACATGGACTCCTACATGGGTTAATCTTTTCGGTTTCTGGCTGTTTCAGATTCCGCTGGCCTATTTTTTATCAAAATATCTTGATATGGGGCCAAAAGGAGTTTTTATATCAATTCCAGCCGCAGAAACATTGATTACCATTGTTGCCTTTATCTTATTTAAAAAAGGAAAATGGAAGACAATAAAAGTGTAGAAAGCGTGGGTGATGGAGTTCTACAGCTTCCCTCCCTAATTTATAAAACTTTAACAGCTTCATTAATTGGATTTTAGTATTGTATTTTCTAAATTCGTAGAACAACAAATACATAATACTATGGGAAAAGGAGACAAAAAATCAAGAAGAGGAAAAATTAATTCCGGAAGTTATGGTAAAAGAAGACCTAAAAAAGCCTCAAAATCTTTTGCAGCTTCTGAAGAAAAATCTAAAAAGTAATCAAAATAAAAAGACCGAAGATCATACCTCCGGTCTTTTTTATGAAAATTAAATTAATTATTTACCACCTAAAATATTGCCAAGGATGCTGCCTAGTCCGCCGCCGCCTTGTTGTTGGTTTCCTCCGCCACCCAACACATTTCCCAGTATATCGTTCAGAGGATTTCCTGATGATTGAGATTGTCCTCCACCTCCCAAAACACTTCCAAGAATGTCATTCAAAGGATTAGACTGCTGGGATTGAGCCTGATTGGAAGCGTTTCCAAGAATTCCTCCTAAAAGATCTCCCAAGCCGCCTGCTCCTACATTACTCTGTTGTTTCTGCTGTCCGATATAGCCCATAACTACAGGTGCCAGCATCGCAAGGATAGGACCAATTTTGTCTATTGAAATTCCTGTATTCTGTGATAATTGGTTTTCAACAGTACTTTTTTGCCCACCAAAGATATGATCAAGGATCGATCCGCCTTCAGCCTGTCTTGCCTCAATTTGTGAAGCATCATTTAAAATACTGCCGTTATGGTCCTTATCTAAAGCATTATTTAAAGCTTCCGCTTCTTTAGCATCCTGAGATTTATTTCTAAGATAAGAAATAATAAGAGGTGCAGCAACGGCTAATAGGGCAATTACCTGATTTTTGCTGATTCCGAATTTGTTCTCAGCCTGTTCAGCAACCTGATTGCCGGTGTTCCCTGTAAGAAGGTCAATTAAACTCATTTTTGTGTTTATTTAGTATTAAGTAAACCAAAGTTATCAAAAAATATGCCTCAGAAAATAACCGGCTTTCACAAATATTGTTAAAGTTTTCTGATCTGCTCTTCTGTATACCCTCTGCTTTTTAACAGCTTTATATATTCTGCTGCACTAGCGGTCATCCATTCAATGGGTTCCGGTGCCTGTTTTTTATCAATGGTGAACTCCAGAATACCTACATTGTTATTCATCCAAGGAAGTACATAATAAGAGAGTCCGCCTTTATACTCCTTAAATGAATGAAATTCTTTTCCTTTCTCAGTTAAAAAAATGACTTTATACAGTAGAAGATATCCTACAGGAATCAATAGGCAGACCCATGAAAATTTTCTAAGATGGGCATATTTGACAGAAGAAAGACCGTAGCCGATAGACAAAGCAAAAATGACATTGAAAGGCAGAAAGAAAACGTAATTGTCTGATACCGCATAAAACGTTGAAAACCCATATACACATACGGCCCCCGCAGCAAAAACAAAAAACATTTTTCTGTTGGTTTTGTACAGAGACAGGATACCTGCGATACCAAAAAATATAAACAGATTGAAATTATAAATAAGATATACGAAAGATTGAAAGAAATCCTTTATGTATTGAATGATGTCTTTTTTCAGGGAGTCTTCTACCCAAGTTCCCTGGTCAGAACTATAAGGAGATTTGAAAGGAAGTCCCTGGGAAATATTCAAGATGAATAAAGAACCGAATAGCAGAATAAAAATCAATAATGAAGCGGCTGCATATTTTTTTTCATTTCTGAAATAAAATAAAAAGATCAGTAAAGCAGGAATCAGAAGGATATTCTGAATATGTACCCATAAGCTTACCCCTAGAAATAAACTGCTTAACAGAATATAGACTCTCTTGTTTTCCGTAAAACTTTTGATAACCGAAAAGAAAAAAAGGCTTACCCAAAGCGAATTATAAGTATATACTTCCACGATTTCCGCATTTCTCCAAAAGGTAAAACTGAAGCCGAATACAAAAGCAGCTGTAATAGATGCCCATTCTGTTTTTGAAATACTTTTCACCGTAAGATAAATGACAGAAACTGTGGCTGCTCCTGAAAAAACTACTAAAAACCTGCTTGCTTCAATAGCGTTGATGCCTGCGAGATTTTTAATGAAAATAACAGTATTAATATATAAAAAGTGACTGGTTGCGGTAGCGGTTGTTTCCCATATGCCTTTTTCTGCACTCAGCACAAATCCTACACAGTCAGCAAAAGGAATTTTTGAAAAACTCCCGCAATAATAGATACCAAGAAAAATAATAAATAAAAATACGGCTGATAAAGATTTGTTCATATTAGTTCTTTACAATAGGAACATTAGAACAGGCTTCTCCGAACATCAGGGATTTTACTATTGGCTTTAATTGTTCTACCAATTCAATATAAGCATTTTCAGGAATTTCTTTATCTGAACATCCTTTTACAAGGACTCTCTTTCCTCTCATTTCCTCAAAATCATGAGTCTGGATGGCGTTATGCATTAAAATAACTTCCAGGTCTTCACGACTTCCAAAAACTATTTTCTTAGCTACATCTGTAAGTTTTGCAGTTAAAACAAAATAAGCCCAAAGAGGAATAATGGTATCTACAGAATTGTAGATGTATATATAAGTATCTTTATATTGTTCCGTATCGATTGCATCTACCTTTTCACGAAAATCCTTTTCTTTAAGGATCATTTCCTGAAAAAGGAAATCTTTAAGGTCAATACCTTTTCTTTCCCCTTTTGGCAGTAAAGTGGTAAGGTCAAAATTGATAAGGCCGCTTTCTGCAACTTTATTCCGGATTTCAAATTCTTCTGACATTTTTTATCATTATCTTTGAACAAATTTACGAATTAAGATCATATCTGTCTTAATTTGTTCTCTATCCTTACTATAGAAATGAAATATTATATTATTGCAGGAGAAGCTTCCGGTGATTTGCATGGAAGCAACCTGATGAAAGCCTTAAAACACAAGGATCCCCAAGCGGAATTCAGATTTTGGGGTGGCGACCTTATGAAAGCTCAGGGAGGAACTCTGGTAAAACATTACCGTGACCTTGCTTTTATGGGATTTCTGGAAGTGGTGATGAACCTCCGTACTATTCTGAATAATATCAAATTCTGTAAAGAGGATATTCAGAAAAACAGACCTGACGTCCTGATTCTGGTAGATTATCCGGGATTCAATCTGAGAATTGCAAGATTTGCCAAAGAGTTGGGAATTAAAGTTGTTTATTATATTTCTCCGCAGCTTTGGGCGTGGAAAGAAGGCCGCGTAGAAATTATCAAAAAGTATGTGGATGAAATGATGGTGATTCTTCCTTTTGAAGAAGATTTTTACAGAAAACACGGCGTTCACTCTCATTTTGTAGGTCATCCTTTGCTGGATGCTATTTCGGATCTGCAGGAAATCAGTATTGAAAAATTCAAGTCAGAGCATGGATTGAACGAAAAAGAAATCATAGCATTGCTGCCCGGTTCCAGAGAACAGGAGGTGGAAAAAATGCTTGAAATCATGCTTTCCGTAAGATCGCATTTTAAAAATTACCAGTTTGTCATTGCCGGGGCGCCAAGTTTACCAAAAGAATTTTATCAGAAATATGTAGATGATAATGTTCATTTTGTTTCCAATAAAACTTATGATCTGCTAAGATGCTCAAAGGCAGCTCTTGTGACTTCCGGAACTGCAACGCTGGAAACAGCTTTGCTGAATATCCCTGAAGTGATTTGCTATCGTGGAAGTAAAATTTCTTACGCCATTGCTAAAAGATTGGTGAAAAATATCAATTATATTTCTCTGGTTAATCTGATTATGGACAGAGAAGTCGTAAAAGAATTGATTCAGAATGATCTGAATACTAAAAATCTGGTAGAAGAACTGAATAAAATCATAGCTGGAGAGAAAAGAGAACAGGTTCTGAATGACTATAACCTTCTTAGAGAAAAGCTAGGTGGAAAAGGCGCAAGTGAGCATGCTGCTGAGGTAATATTGAAAGTATAGTATTTATCAAATGCTTTTGAGAATTTAATCTACATTGTAACTATGAATTATTTTAGCCGTTTTCTCCTATTATTAACGTTTACATTATTTTTCTCAAACAGTTTTGCCCAGCAGAACGATAAAAGAGATAAAATCCAGATATTTTATTACGGCTGGTACGGAAATCCTGCAACGGACGGAAGTTATCAGCACTGGAATCATGAGATCCTTCCTCACTGGAGCAATCCGAAATGGAATAATCTGGGCCATCACACAGGAGGAGATGATATTGGTGCTAATTTTTACCCGGCGCTTGGAAATTATAGCTCGAATGACACAAAAATCATAGAGCAGCACATGAAAATGATCAAAGACTCCGGGGTGGGAGTGGTGGTGGTAAGCTGGCTGGGAAAAGATTCGTTCACGGATAAAAGTCTTATCAAATATCTGGATATTGCAGATCGCTTTGATTTAAAAATTGCCTTTCATATTGAGCCGTTCTATAAAAATACATCAGAATTAAAAGAACAGCTTTCTTATCTGGTAAAAACCTACTCTCATCATCATGCTTTCTATAAAAAAGAAGGGAAGCCTTTGTTTTATGTCTATGACAGTTATAAAATCCCCAAAGAAGAATGGATGAAAATATTATCCAAAAATGGCGAGGGAACAGTTAGAAACACAGATTTAGATGCACTTTATATCGGGCTTTGGGTGGAGAAAGATGATGCTAAATTCTTTAATAAATCTGGTTTTGACGGTTTCTACACTTATTTTGCCAGTGAAGGGTTTGTGTATGGAAGTACAGCAGACAACTGGGATTTTATGGCCAAATTTGCTAAAGATCATCATCTGATTTTTATTCCGTGTGTAGGTCCTGGTTATTCCGATACAAGAATCCGCCCATGGAATGAAGCTAATTTCAAAAGCAGAGATAACGGAAAATATTATGAGAAGTTGTTTGATGCAGCTATTAGGGTAAAACCGGAATTTATTGGAATTACATCATTCAATGAATGGCATGAAGGAACACAAATAGAGCCTGCTGTTCCTAAAAAAGCAGGTGATTTCAAATATGAAGATTACGGTAAAGATCCTTTATTTTATATCAAAGAAACGAAGCGTTTGACGGATAAATTTCTGAAAAAGAAATAATATACTTTCAAACTTAATTTTTAAAACAAAAAATAAAGCGTTCTGTTGACATTTTTGATGAAGACAAAGCGCTTATTTAGTTCTTTAAGAGTTTATAAATTCTCCTTTAATCACTTATTTTAAAAGGATAATTAATGGAAATTGAACAAGCAGCCTCTTCTTATTCTGGCAGTATGTTTTATTCTTGGAATTCTTTTTCAGGATAAAATAGCATTGGCAGAATATTTTATTGATGGGGTTGCTGTAACTTGTTTGGTTCTGCTTGTTGTAATCTGCTTTCATTCTTATTTTCTACATAAAACCAAAACTGTTTTACTGATGCTCCTATTGTTTGGAGGAGGCATTATTCTTCATTTTTATAATACCTCTTTGTCAGACGATAAGCTTCTGATAAAGAAACATGAAACAGTTACATTTAAGATCTCTCAGAAATTAAATTCTTCTGAAAAGTATAGAAAATATGAAGGCGTAATACAGGCAGAAGGAACCTGTTTCAATTCAATTTTTTATATTCCAAAAGACAGGAAAGAACTGGATTTTATTCACTACTACAAAACTGAGGCTTATATTACGCAACCTCAGGCGCCAACACATGATTTTCAGTTCGATTATGCCCAATACCTGAAAAGGAAGCATATTCATTACCAGATTTATATTTCAGAAGGAATTGTTTCTGCGGAACGGAATGATTTAACATGGGCAGACCGGCTTAAACAATACAGGTTTGAGGTTCTTAGAAAAATAGATAAGACAGCAATTTCAGAAAAAACTAAAGAATTTCTAAAAGCTATTATTCTGGCCGATAGAACAGAGATTGATGCTGGCACCGTCAGAGATTTCAATAGATCAGGAATGGTTCATTTTCTGGCCATTTCCGGAACTCATATTGTGGTTGTTTTTGGGATATTCTATTTTTTTCTGATTCGTTTTACTGTTTTACAGCTCAGAAAATATGCGGTTATTCTCAGTTTGATTTTCATCTGGGTGTTTGCCGCTTTTATCGGATTGGGTAATTCAGTATTGCGGTCCTGTATCATGTTGAGTGTTTATTTTATTTTCGTTTTGCTCCAGCGGAAACCGGATCTTCTTCATTCACTTGCTTTATCTGCTTTTTTTATTCTGATTGGAGATACCCAGCAGCTTTTTGATGTGGGTTTTCAGCTTAGCTTTCTGGCTGTTTTGGGAATTTACTGGTTGAATCAGCCATTGCTGAAATGCTTTCCAAAACAGAATAATGATATCGAAAAACTTTTGTATAACACCATTACAATTTGTCTATCAGCACAGCTGGCAACACTTCCTCTGGTGCTCTGTTATTTTCATCAGTTTTCATTTATATCAATTATTGCCAATGTTGTTATTGTTCCTTTTTCTGAGATCATCATTGTCTTTTCATTTGTAATGACCGGTCTTATTTCTTTGGGAATTGATTTTGATCTTATAAACAGAGTGTATGATGAAGTTATTCAGGTTCTGCTGAAGATGATCCACTGGTTTGCTGAGGTTGATTTTCTTTTCTTTGAAAATATTCCAATGAGTGGGATAGAAGTGATTTCTGCATCTGTGTTTGTATATTGGTTAAGGCCGGCTATTCTGAAATTCAATGTGAAAAATAGGATGAGTTTGGTGATGGCAGTTTTACTCTTTCTGATGATAAGAAGCGGAATCACGGCTTTTGAAAATCAGAAAGAAGAGATATTGGTTCATCGTTTTAATAAAAGCTGGATTTTTTCAGTAAAAAATGGTAGCAGAGTATGTTTCTGGATTCCGGATATGAAAAATAAGACGAAGATTTTACAGTATATAGTCAACCCATATTGTGCTTCCAGAAGAGTAGATCGTTTTGAAATAAAAACCTTCTCACCCTCCATTCAAAAAGTAGTTTTCAGAGATAAGACTTATGATCTGAAATAACGGTTCTGAATTTAGCCATTTTCCTGTATTTATAACGGATGAAAATCTTATTTAGAAAGATTACAAACTGTCTATTTGTGAGATTTCTCACTTTTCGATATTGTTAAACTTTCTTAATTTTGTGGAAATTCAAATTTAAACTTATATGGCAGGTTTAACGAGTTCTACGATAGGTAGAAAATACGCTATGGCATTATCAGCTCTGTTTTTGCTGATTTTTCTTATACTGCATTTGACAACCAATTTGTTATCAGTTCTAAACAAAGATGCATTCAATACAGCATCCGACTTTATGGGCTATAATCCTTTTGTGCAGTTCTTAATGCAGCCTATTCTTGGTTTTGCAGTAATTTTCCATTTTATAATGGGATTTGTGCTTGAGATCAAGAATAATAAAGCGCGTCCGGTAAAGTATGCAGCGAACAACGCATCAGTGAATTCTTCATGGATGTCCAGAAATATGATTATTTCAGGAGCTGTTATTTTAGCTTTCTTGGCGCTTCACTTATATGATTTCTGGTTACACGAAATGAATTACAAGTATGTAGAAGGATTGACTCCTGATGCAGAACGTTTCTGGCCTGAGCTTCATGAAAAGTTTGCTGATCTTTGGAGAGTGGCTTTATATGTAATCTCTTTTGTTTTGTTAGGGTTACACTTAGCTCACGGATTCCAGTCTTCATTCCAGTCTATCGGTGCCAGACATCCAAAATATACGCCGGTGATCAAAGCTTTCGGGAAATGGTATTCAATTCTTATTCCTGCAGGATTCATCATCGTAGCAGTTTTCCATTTTATAACTCAATAATATCAATATACTAATATGAGTAAATTAGATTCAAGAATTCCAGCGGGTCCTCTTAAAGACAAGTGGAAAAATCATAAAGACCATATGAACCTTGTTGCACCAAACAACAGAGATAAAATTGATATTATTGTTGTAGGTACAGGTTTGGCAGGAGGTTCTGCTGCAGCTACATTAGCTGAGCAAGGATACAACGTAAAAGCATTCTGCTATCAGGATTCTCCAAGAAGAGCTCACTCGATTGCAGCTCAGGGAGGGATCAACGCAGCTAAGAATTACCAGGGAGATGGTGACTCTACTTACAGATTATTCTACGATACCATCAAAGGTGGTGACTATAGAGCAAGAGAAGCTAACGTTTACAGATTAGCTGAAGTTTCTGCAAATATTATTGACCAGTGTGTTTCCCAGGGGGTTCCTTTCGGAAGAGATTACGGTGGCCAGTTGGATAACCGTTCATTTGGTGGGGTTCAGGTAAAAAGAACTTTCTACGCAAAAGGACAAACCGGACAGCAGTTATTATTAGGTGCTTATTCTGCAATGAGCCGTCAGATCGGTAAAGGAAGAATCAAGATGTACAACCGTCATGAGATGTTGGATCTTGTTATTGTTGACGGAAAAGCAAGAGGAATTATTGCAAGAAACCTTGTAACAGGAGAAATTGAAAGACACTCTGCTCACGCAGTGGTAATTGCTTCAGGAGGATACGGAAACGTATATTTCCTTTCTACCAACGCAATGGGATCTAACGTTTCAGCTGCGTGGAAAATCCATAAGAAAGGAGCTTACTTCGCAAACCCATGCTACGTACAGATTCACCCTACTTGTATCCCAGTTCACGGAACACAGCAGTCTAAACTGACTTTGATGTCTGAATCATTAAGAAACTCAGGAAGAATCTGGGTTCCTAAGAAAATTGAAGATTCAGTAGCGATCAGAGAAGGCAAATTAAGACCTGAAAATATTAAAGAAGAAGATAGAGATTATTATCTGGAAAGAAGATATCCTGCATTCGGTAACCTTGTACCTAGAGACGTAGCTTCCAGAGCTGCTAAGGAAAGATGTGATGCCGGATACGGAATTGAAAATAATGATACTAAAGAAGGTGTTTACCTTGATTTCTCTACAGAGATCATGAAAAAAGGTAAAGAAGCCGCTATCGAAAAACATATTCATAATCCTACAGATCAGCAGATCTATGATCTTGGTAAAAAGTGGGTTGAGGAGAAGTATGGTAACTTATTCGTAATGTACGAAAAAATTACAGCTGATGATCCTTACAAAACTCCAATGAAGATCTATCCTGCTGTTCACTATACAATGGGTGGTGTATGGGTTGATTATAACCTTCAATCTACGATCCCTGGATGTTTCGTAATCGGTGAGGCTAACTTCTCAGATCACGGGGCAAACAGATTAGGTGCGTCTGCATTGATGCAGGGGCTTGCTGACGGATATTTTGTACTTCCTTACACGATTGCAGATTACCTTTCTGCAGATATCAGAACAGGAACTATTCCTACCAATTCAGCACCATTTGACGAGGCTGAAAAAGGAATTAAAGAGAAAATTAATTTCTTCTTAAACAATAAAGGAACTCACTCTGTAGACTATTTCCACAAGCAGTTAGGAAACATCATGTGGAATAAAGTAGGAATGGGAAGAACTCCTGAAGGTTTAAGAGAAGCGATTAAGGAAATTGAAGAAGTAAGAAACAACTTCTGGAAAAACGTAAAAGTTCCGGGAGAAGGAGAAGGAATGAACACTGAGCTTGAGAAAGCATTCAGAGTAGCAGACTTCCTTGAGCTTGGACAATTAATGGCTATCGATGCACTGCACAGAAACGAATCTTGTGGTGGACATTTCCGTGAAGACCATTCAACTCCGGATGGAGAAGCGGAAAGAGATGACGTAAACTACAAATACGTCGGAGCTTGGGAATATCAGGGAGACGATATCAACGCGGAAGTGTTGCATAAAGAAGAACTGATCTACGAGAACATCGAGGTTAAAACTAGAAGTTATAAATAATCTCCAACCTATAAATATAACATTATGAGTGCAAAAAAAGGCTTACATCTTACGCTGAAAATTTGGAGACAAAAAAATAGTAAAACTAAAGGTCAGTTTGAGACCTATAAAATATCAGATGTATCTACAGACTCTTCATTTTTAGAGATGTTAGATATCCTGAACGAAAATTTAATTAACGAAGGAAAAGAACCTATCGCTTTCGACCACGACTGTCGTGAGGGAATCTGCGGTATGTGTTCTCTTTACATCAATGGTAGAGCTCATGGACCTGATACAGGTATCACAACTTGTCAGCTTCACATGAGAATGTTCAAAGATGGAGAGACTATCGTTATTGAACCTTGGAGAAGTGCTGCTTTTCCTGTTATCAAAGACTTGATGGTAGACAGAAGCGCATTCGACAGAGTAATGGCAGCAGGAGGTTTCATTTCTGTGAACACTTCCGGTAATACTTTGGATGCTAACGCTATTCCTGTTCCTAAAGAAGATGCAGATAAAGCAATGGATGCAGCAGCTTGTATCGGGTGTGGTGCTTGTGTAGCGACATGTAAAAACGGGTCTGCAATGTTATTCGTTGGAGCAAAAGTTTCTCAGTATGCATTACTTCCACAAGGTAGAGTAGAGGCTAAGAGAAGAGTTCTGAACATGGTGAAAGCTATGGATGAGGAAGGATTCGGAAACTGTTCAAATACCGGAGCATGTGAGGTAGAATGCCCTAAAGGTATTTCTCTTGAAAACATTGCAAGAATGAACAGAGAATACATGGCTGCTCTTGTAGATCAAGGATAGAATTGATTCTGATACATAGAAAATCGCCTTCATTTTTGGAGGCGATTTTTTTATGAAAAAGAAGACTCTGTTAAAGTTTGTTAACTTATGGCCGGATCTTCGTCATTCTTTATTTATAAACTATATATTTGAAAGGTAGTTGAATCGTTTTAATGAAAAAGCTTTCAAATGCTTTTTACCATCAAAAAGGTGTCATTCAATAATTGGAATACCCCTTTTGAACGGTAATAATAAAATTTTTAAAAAAAATAATTAGTGTGAATTAGCAAGCCCTAAAAAGCGTATTTTTGTGTAATATTAAAAATTGAAATGAAAAAATATCTTTTATTGTTTATCATCACATTCTTTGTGATGTCTTGTTCAAAAAAAGTAGAAGTAAAAGGAAAAATTACCGGAAGCTCACCATTGGAAAGAATTGAATTTGTAGAAGCTTCAGGAGTAGGAACCCTGCCTTTAATTAATATAGGTCTCGATAAAGACGGAAACTTTTCAGGAAGTTTTGATGCTCCCAAGGATGGGATGTACGTAATCAACTACGCAGGCAGACAAAGCCTGATCTATCTTGAAGGAGGACAAAAAGTGAATATCTCAGGAAACGGAGCTACCTTCCCAAATGAATATGTGATTACCGGAGATGCTAAAAAGAATAATGATTTCCTTACAGCTTCTCAGAAATTTTTAGCTGAGTATGGTAATAAAGTTAACTTAGGCGCTTTGATGGCAGGAGATGAAGCTGCATTTTTGAAAGGAATGCATAAAATTGAAGCGGATATTAATAAAAACGTGGATGACCTTGCTAAGAAAAATAATCCAAGCAAAGGACTATTAGAGTGGAAAAAAAATGATGTGAAAGTAACCATTCTTAATTTGCTTGCCAACTATGAAATGTCTCACGGCCCAATGTCCGGAAACCCTTCTTACAAATCTTCTAAAGCTTTTAAAGATTACGAAACCCAGTTAGAAACAGACAAAGAAGCAATGGTGAAAACCATTCCTCTTTACAGACAATATCTTTTGGTAAAAATGACTCCTGATTTCCAGAAATATGCTGAAGCAAACAGCAAAGGAAAAACAGGTATTACAACTTCTGAGATGTTTGCCCAATATTTAAAAACTAAAAAAGATTTATCTCAAACAACAAAAGATTATCTTCTTGCATTTGTAATGGCTCAGGCTGATATTCATCCAACAACTCCGGCTGCTAATATCGACAAAATTAAGAAGATCATCGATTCAGATATTAAAGATGCTACCATTAAAAGCGACCTTTTAAAAATGCAGGTAGCGATTACAGGACTTAAAATCGGAGAGGCAGCTCCCGAAGCCGCTTTAGCAAAACAAGACGGAAAAGCTTACAAGCTTTCTGAAAACAAAGGGAAACCTTATATGCTGTTCTTCTATGCTTCATGGAACCCTTACATTAGCGAAGCTACAGTACCTGTATTAAAAGAAGTCGTAAACTTCTATAAGTCTAAAATGAATTTTGTCTTTGTAAACGTTGATGATACAAAAGACCAGTTCATTAAAACAAGTAATTCTTTATTAAAAGGAATTCAGGGAGTAAATGTTTACGGAGAAGGAGGATTGAACTCAGATATCGCTAAGAAATATGGGGTATACGGATTCAAATTACCTTGCTTTGTAATCATTGATAAAGACGGTAAAATTGCCAGCAGATCTTTCGTCAACCTTGGTGAGCAGGAATTGGTGACAATTCTTGATAAACTGACAGGTCTTTCTGCTCCGAAAGTAGATCCGAATGCGCAAATGCAGCCACAACTGCAGCTTGATCCATCTGCAATGCAGCAAGCCCCACAGCAAGCAAATCCACAGCCGGCTCCAACAAAATAATAAACTTTAACACTGTATAGAAACCTTATCTTCGGATAAGGTTTTTTTTATTGTATTTTTGCAAACCGGAACGTTAAAGTTTCAATTAGGAAAATAGAAAATTTTAGAATGAGTAGGAAGAAAAAAAGAGATCTGACTCTTGAAAATATAAAATTGTTGACTGCCGGAGCAAAAGGCGTGGCAATAGGAAAAACAGAGGAAGGTAAAACGGTAATGGTAACAGGCGCCATTCCAGGTGATATTGTGAATGTGAGAGTGAAAAAAGCAAAGTCTAAATACTATGAAGGCGAAGCAATTGAAGTTCTTGAAAAATCACCTTACAGAGTTGAGCCTAAATGTATTCATTTTGGTACTTGCGGAGGATGCAAGTGGCAGAATATGAGCTATGAAAAACAGCTTGATTTTAAACAGGAAGAAGTCTATAATAATATCAAAAGGATCGGAGGAATTGATGACTTTGAAACGGTTCCGATTCTAGGGTCTGAAGAACAATATTTTTATAGAAATAAAATGGAGTTTTCCTTCTCTAATGCGAGATGGCTTACTCAATATGAAATAAGCTCCGAAGAAAATTTCGGGAGCAAAGATGCCTTAGGTTTTCATATTCCGGGAATGTGGAGCAAGATTCTTGATTTGAAAGAGTGTTTCCTTCAGGAAGATCCTTCCAATGCCATTAGACTGGCTGTAAAAGAATATGGCGTTAATACTGGCCTTGACTTTTTTGATGTGAGAAATCAGGAAGGATTCTTAAGAACCTTAATGATGAGACAGAACTCCAAAGGAGAATGGATGGTTCTTTTCCAGCTTTACAGAGAAGAAAAAGAAAACAGAGAAAAACTTTTTGAATTCTTATTAGAAAAATTCCCGCAGATTAAAACATTGGTATATGCTATTAATCCTAAGCAGAATGACTCTATTTATGATTTAAATATCAATGTATATTTCGGGGAAGGATACCTTATGGAAGAAATGGACGGACTGCAGTTTAAAATCGGTCCGAAATCATTCTTTCAGACCAACTACAAACAGGCACTGGAGCTATACAGAAAAACATTGGAGTTTGCAGATCTTAAAGGAGATGAAGTAGTGTATGACCTTTATACCGGAACAGGAACAATCGCCCAGTATGTAGCAAGAAATGCAAAACAGGTGATTGGAATAGAATCTGTACAGGAAGCCATAGACGCAGCTATAGAACACGCCGCATTGAACGGATTGACAAATACAACGTTCTATTGTGGAGATATGAAAGATATTTTCAATGATGAATTTATGGCGAATCATCCTAAAGCAGATGTGTTAATCACGGATCCTCCAAGAGATGGAATGCACCAGAAGGTTGTAGAGCAGATTTTAAAACTGTCACCTGAAAAAGTAGTTTATGTAAGTTGTAACTCAGCAACACAGGCGAGAGATCTTGCCCTGATGAAAGATCATTATACTTTAGTAAAGATCTTACCGGTAGATATGTTCCCGCAAACGCACCATGTTGAGAACATTGCATTGCTTGTTAAAAAATAAATTATTTAAATTTGAATTTCAAATCTTAATATGAAGTACTTTAAATTTCTCATAGCAATCTGCTTTTTAGGAATGCTTTTTTCCTGTGGCGGAGATGATGATATCTGTGAAAGCGGAGAAGGAACTCCCAGAATGAAGGTAGGTTTCAGAACATTGGCGGAAGGAAAGGATACAACCATAGATACATTGTATGTATCAGTAGACTATGGTGGAGGAAAGGTGGATTTGGGAAAACTTGCCAACATTGATTCCAGGTTAATTCCTTTACGTGTAGACAACTCACCCTATACGGATGTTTATTTCAAAACCAGATTCAAAGGCCCGGAGTCTCATGTAAGAATCAGCTATAGTACAAAGTCTACCTATGTATCTCCGGGATGCGGAATCAAAAAATCTTATGAGAATTTAAGTTCAGAATTAGTAACTCCGAATCCTGTTCTGAAACTGGAAGCCGGGCAAAATCAAATAGAGAATGAAGACAAGACTAATCTTTACCTTTCTTTTTAGTTTATTGGGAATAATAAACTGGGCACAAGAGAAAAAAAAGGAAGCAGAAAAGAAAGTTCATGAGAAATATGAACCCAATTTTATGGTTGGCCTTGATGTTCTGAACACCGGAGCCGGATTCTTTTCAGACAGAAAACTGTATCAGGGATTTATTTCGTCAAAGATAAAAGGAAATCTGCATGCTATTGCGGAAGCAGGTTTTGAAAAGAATGTGTATCAGAAGAATGGTTATGATGCAAAAGCAAGCGGTCCCTTCGTTAAGTTGGGGGCTTTCTATATGCTGGCAAAAGATGCAGAGAATGAATTCAACGGATTTTATGCTGGTGGAAAAGCAGCAGGATCATTCTATAACCAGGAATATATGGCAATTCCCGTTCGCGGATTTGGGGGAAGCAGTTCCTCTGAAGCATTTCCTTCATCCTCTCAGTCTTCTTTCTGGCTTGAAGGTACATTGGGGGGCAGAGTGCAATTGTTTAGTTCCAATTTTTATATAGATGTAAATCTTCAGCCAAGATATATGGTTTACACTTCCAAACAGGATGATATTTCTCCAATGATCGTTCCCGGTTTTGGAAGAAGTTCCTCAAAGTTTAATATGGGGTTTGCATGGAATATTGCTTATAAGTTCTAAAAATAGTAATACATAAGTTTTAAAATACATAAAATACAAACTTTAGATTGTTCTAAAGTTTGTATTTTTTTTAATAAATGTTACTTATAATTTCTATAAATTATAATTCTTGAATTGTACAATATATAGAATATAAAATTAATCATATTTTTTGATTTGTGTTTTTTTTAATGAATATGTTTTTTAGATGTATAATATTAAAAAATATTAAGTTATTTCATTTGTTTGATTTATAAAATAGCTATATTTGGCGGAAATTATAATTGTGTTTTAATTTATGAAAAGAGTATTTACTGCTTTAATGTTAACTTGCATAGGAGGGACAGTGTTCGGACAATGGACACCTACTTCTCTTAAAAAAGGAGACGACAACAAAAGAAGTACAGGATTTAGAGTAGATCAATCTAATGTAAGAGGTAACGGGTACTATAAACTGGACCTGAACTTACTGAGATCTCAGCTGAAGAATGCACAGGAAATGGGAGCCAATTCCACTCCTGTAGTAATTTCTCTTCCTACTATGAGCGGGAAGATTGAAAGGTTTAATGTATACAGTTTTCCGGTAGTTGTAAAAGAACTGGCAGACAAGTATGAATTGGGATCTTATGTTGGAACAAGTGTCGATGACCCTACCAAATATTTAAGATTCAGTATCGCTCCTAATGATTTTCAGTCAATGATTATCCATGGAGATAAATATGAATTTATCGATCCGGCATCAGCAGACAAAACGATTTATGCTGTTCATCCTAAAACAAAAAAGGATAAGAACGGTTTCCTGTGTTCTACAGAAGAATCTCCTGCTGCTAAAAAGGAAATAGATGCTTTATTAAAAAACGGACAGTCGTTCACTAATCAGCCAACAACTTTTAACAAAAGTTCTGATAAGAAATACAGAACAATGAGACTGGCAATGTCTGTTACAGGTGAGTATACACAATACTTTATGACACTTGCAAACGTGCCTGCTACTGCTACAGATGCCGAGAAAAGAGCTCCTGCATTGGTTGCCATCAATAACACGCTAACCAGAGTAAATGGAGTTTTTGAGAAAGATTTTGCATTGCATTTGAATTTACAGAATTTTCCAAATGTAATTTATATTGATCCGGCAACCGATCCATATGCTGCAGCTGCAACGGGCTCACAAGGGGCTTGGAACACACAGCTGCAAGCAGCTTTGACAGCCAATGTTGGAAACGAAAACTATGATATCGGACACTTGTTCGGTAAATCAGGAGGTGGAGGAAACGCCGGATGTATCGGGTGTGTATGTATCAATCCTACAACTGCAGTTCCTAAAGGAAAAGGTTCAGGATTTACTTCTCCGGCGAATGGAATTCCGTCTGGTGACGCCTTTGATATCGATTATGTTGCACACGAAATGGGGCACCAGTTAGGAGCTAACCATACTTTCTCTCATAATCTTGAAGGAAGCGGAGTCAATATGGAACCAGGTTCAGGAACTACCATCATGGGATATGCAGGTATTACCGGCCCTGATACAGATGTTCAGCAAAACTCTGATCCTTATTTCCATAAAGCAAGTATCGGTCAGGTACAGGCTAATTTAATTGCAAAAACTTGTGATGTAGAAACTACAATTACCAACAATCCACCTGTAATTGCTGATCTTCCAACATATACTATACCTAAAGGTACTGCTTTTGCTTTAACAGGTTCTGCTACAGATCCTGAAAATGATCCAATGACTTATTCCTGGGAGGAGGTAGATGATGCTTCAGTTTCTATTGATAAGTATAACTTAGGAAATACAACATCAGGAGCATCATTCAGATCTGCTGCTCCAAACGCGAGCCCGACAAGATACTTCCCGAAATTTACTTCTGTAATGAGCGGAGTTTTAAATAACGCGAACAATACATGGGAAGCCGTATCTACTAAGGCAAGAACTACAAATTTTGCATTAACGGTAAGAGATAATAATTCCAATGTAGCCCAACAGCAATCTGCTTTTAAAATTCAGACTATTGTTGTAGGTGATAATGGTGCTTTCAGATTGGCTAACCAATATGCTGATGTAAATACGCCAACTCCAATTCAATGGATTGTTGCCAATACCAATGCAGCTCCTTATAATGTTACGAATGTAAAAATTGACTATACTACAGATAACGGTACAAACTGGACTGTATTATCTGCTTCAACACCTAACGACGGAACTGAAAACTTTACTTTCCCTTCTTCATTGAACGGTCAGACTATTAAAGTAAGAGTTTCTTCAATAGGAAATGTTTTCTATGCAGTAGGACCTGTCACTATTGCACCTCTATCTGCTTGTAGCAGTGCTGCGCCAACTAACGTTGTGGTAAGCAATATCACCGTGTCTTCAGGAAGTGTATCCTGGATGTCTTATACTGGTGCAACTTATAAAGTACGTTACAGAAAAGTAGGTACAACAGTTTGGACTGAAGCTGATACAGCAGTGCCTTCAATCAACCTGAACAGTTTAATTGATGGTACTACGTATGAAGTTCAGGTAGCATTAGTTTGTGGAACTACAGTAGGAACATATTCTGTATCTGTGAACTTTAGTACACCTTCACTTACTTATTGTACAGCTTCTACAACAAATGCAAACTATGAGTATATTGCGAATGTAACTGTAGCAAATATAAATAATACTTCAGCAAGCAGTACTTATACAAACTATACAACGAATTCAGCTCTTCAGATTAACTTAACAAAAGGAAATACGTATCCTATATCTGTTAAAGTAGGCAACCCTGATGTTGCAGATTATGATGCTGTAGCCGCATTTATTGACTTTAACAAGGATGGTATTTTCAGTGATTCGGAAAGAGTATTGAATTATCCGGTGACTTTAACACAGCCATCAACGGTAGTAAGTGGAAACTTTGCGATTCCAAGTAATGCAGTAGAAGGACAGCCATTAAGAATGAGAGTTGTGGCATTCTATGTAGGTGCCGGAACCGGAAATGGAAACGTTGGTCTGTCATTACCTGCAGAATATGTATGTGATGTTAACTTCCAATATGGAGAAATTGAAGACTATAATGTAGTGATCACAGGTAACCTTTCTACTTCTGAAAACGATGTTAAAAATAATGGTATCCAGATTTATCCAAATCCTGCAACTGATGTTTTAAATATTACTAAAGTTTCGGATAAAGCAACTTATAAAATTTATAGTGCTGCCGGACAATTAGTAGACAGAGGAAATATCAATAATGGAAAAGTAAATGTTTCAGCTTTAGTGAAAGGTGGTTATATAATTACCATTGATGATAAAGGAATTGAACAGTTCAAATCTAAATTTATCAAGAAATAAAGATAACCTTTAAATATTAGTAAATCCCCGGAACTTCCCGGGGATTTCTTTATTTAGATCATAAGTAGTTAATTTGTTATTTTTTTATAAAAAAAACATAAATGTACTTATAAATTAATAATAAAAAATGATTAGATTTGTGTGATTAATATTATAATGAAAACATTATGAAGAAATTCTTTACCTCTTTAATTCTGTTTCTCTGTTTGATTTGTACAGGCTTTGTCTCCAAAGTCTCGGCTCAGGCAGGCCAGATCGGGACAGGAACGGGTACCTCTGTGTATCTCCCCATACGTTCCTATTATGGGTATAGTTATTCTCAGCAGATTTATACTGCTGCAGAGCTTACGACTGCTATAGGCACGTCAAACTATATCACGGCTATAAAGTTTTATTCCACCACCGTTTCATCCTCTCAGGCTGTATATAAGGATTGGGTGGTATACATGGGAAATACAACCCAGACTGCCTTTACATCCAACACAAACTGGGTGCCACTAAGTTCTCTGACTCAGGTGTATGCCGGAGATCTACCTAACTTAACGAATGGAAACTGGGTAACTCTTCAATTGGCTACACCATTTTTATGGAATGGAACAGACAATCTTGTGGTTGCTGTAAATGAAAAAACTCCAGGTTACTCATCTTCACCTGGTACAGCCTGGGGATCATACAATGCAGGAGCGAACCGAGGTATCATCTATTATGAAGATGGTGCAAATCCGGATCCTGCTGCTCCTCCTTCTGCAAAAGACAGACTTGCAGATATTCCGAGAATACAGTTGGAAAGCCACCCGCTTCCGGCTTGTTCAACAGCTCCGCCCACCAATATTACAGTTTCTAACCTGACAACAACTTCTGCTAATGTAGGCTGGTATCTTTCTGCAGGTGCCACTTATGTTGTAAGATACAGACCTGTATCAGGCGGCCCTTGGGTAACAATTAATGTTACAACTCCTTTGGTCGGAAATCAGATTATTACCGGATTAACTGAGCAGACACAGTACGAAGTTCAGGTAGCTACTATCTGTGGTGGTGTACAGGGAGCATTCTCTTCCAGTGTCAACTTTACAACTCCGGCACTTACTTATTGTAACTCCGGTGCAACAAGTACCTTTATTGATGGATATATCAGCCAAGTCTCTGTCAATGCACAAGGTGCTCCGTCTATGTACAGTAACTCTGGTCAGAGTGGCTATACAGATTACAGTACAGATCCTTCAAGAGTAGTTACTTTGGTAAGAGGAGGTACTGCTACCGTTTCAGTTTCAAAAACGTGGCCAGGTTACCAATACAGCTTCTTAACAGGGGTTTGGATTGACTTTAACCGGAATGGTGTTTTTGAAGCGACTGAAAGAGTACTTACTTCACCAAGTAATACAACAACTCCGGTTACCGCTACATTTACAGTACCAACTGCTGCCGGTGGTGTTTATACAGGAAACCTGACTACAAAAATGCGTGTTGTATTAAATGAATACAGCCCTATTAATGCTTGTGGAACTTATTCTTATGGTGAAACTGAAGACTATGCAGTAAAGCTCATCGATTTGGCAGGATGTTCTACAGCACCGCCATCTAATATCATGGTTAATAATGTAACTCCTTCTTCAGCGAATGTTACTTGGACATCCACTACAGGAGCTACTTATATCGTAAGATACAGAGTTTCTCCTTCCGGAGCATGGCAGCAGATTGCAGTAAATACACCATTAATCAGTAACCAATTACTTACCGGATTATTGGAACAGACTGCATACGATGTACAGGTAGCCACTGTTTGTGGAGGAGTAACAGGTGCATTCTCTCCAACTGTTACCTTTACAACACCTACTCTTACTTATTGTACAGCAGGTCCTACAAGCAATACTGCAACAAGCGGATATATTAATAATGTAACTGTTACTCCTACGAATACTCCTATTATGATGAGTAATTCCGGATCTGACAATTATAAAGATTATACACCGGATGCTACAAGAGTAGTGATCTTTGAAAGAGGTTCAGCAAATAATAAAATTTCTGTAAACAAATACTGGCCGGGTTCTCCTTCTTCATATGCAGTTTCAGCCTGGGTAGACTTTAACAGAAACGGAACATTTGAAACCAGTGAAAGAATTCTTAATACCACATACAATTCAACTACTCCTGTAACGGCTACTTTCTCAGTACCTACCGTTGCAAGTGGTAACGTGTATACAGGAACTCTTCCTACCCGTATGCGTGTAGTAATGAGATATTTTGATAATGCTAACCCTTGTGGTACATTCACTCAGGGAGAGGTGGAAGATTATGCAGTAAAATTTGTAGATGCTCAGCCTTGTTCAACGGCCGCTCCAACAAATATTACAGTAAATAATATCGGAGCTACTACAGCAACGGTATCATGGGTGGCAACAACAGGAGCTACTTATAATATCAGATGGAGAGTTTCTCCGGGTGGAGTGTGGCAGACAGCTACAGTTCCTGCGGGTCAGAACTTCTATGGAATTACTGGTCTTACAGAGCAGACTAATTATGATGTTCAGGTTTCTACAACTTGTAACGGTTCCACAGGTTCTTACTCGTCAACAGTAACATTCACAACCCCTCCATTAACTTACTGTCAAATGACAGGTACCGGTACGAATGACCATATTTCGAATGTAACAGTTACCTCTTCGAACCTTGGAGTTCCTCCGATGAATAATACTTCGGTACAGACCAATTATATCAGCTATACTTCTCCGGAAACTCTTATTACTTTAGATGTAGATTCTCAGAATAATAAAATTTCCGTAGCAAAAGGCTGGACAGGTGCAACAGGTAACGATGCTGTAACAGCCTGGATCGACTTTGACAGAAACGGACAGTTTACAGATGCCGAGAGAATTTTAATTTCTCCAGCCAACACAACAACTCCGGTGACGGCTACTTTTGCAGTTCCTTCGAATGCTTACACAGGACTATTAACCACTACAATGAGGGTTGTACTGAAACGTACAAGTGCTCCTGTAATGTGTCAGAACGCAGTAGATGGAGAAGTAGAAGACTACAGAGTAAGAATCAGACCTTGCAGCAATGCAACTCCTAACGCACCAACATTTACAACAACGCATACAACAGCTACTGTTACCATCACAGGAGCAGGAGTGAGCTATGTGGTGAGATACAGAGTTCAGGGAACAACGGCATGGACACAGGTATATGCTTCTGCACAATTAGGTAACCTTCCTTTAGTAATCAGTGGATTGACACCGGCAACTACTTATGAAGTAGAGGTTGCGGCAATCTGTGGAGATATCGTTGGAACAGCAACTCCAATCAAAACATTTACTACAAGATGTGATCCTACTCCTCCGAATGTGACAGTAACTAATATTACTCCAACAACAGCATTGATTACATGGTCTCCGCTTGCAGCAAGTTCTACGTATACCATGAGATGGAGAAAAGTAGGTACTACTACATGGGCTACTATAAGTTTACCGGCAGCTCCTGCCAATACTTATGTATTAGGAAGTGCAACTCCTTTAGAGCCATATACAACTTATGAAGTACAGATTGCTAACCAATGTAACGGTGAGAGTACATTAAATCCATATTCTAACCCTAAAGTATTTACTACAGAAAGAATATGTGAGATTCCGCCTCCGGGATTAACCATTACCCAATTACTTCCTACATCAGCGGCAATTCAGTGGGATCCGTTCCCGGGAGCAACATATGTGCTTAGATATAGAAAAGTAGGTATTCCAAGCTGGACAGAAGTACCATCATTAGTTAATAACCTTGTATTGACAGGTCTTACAGAATTAACAAAATATGAAATGCAGGTAGTAAATATCTGTAACGGTACACCAGGAAACTATACTCCTCCTTACTACTTTACAACTCCTACAGTAATCTACTGTAAGATGAAGGCTGAAAACTCAACAGGAGAGCATATCTCTAAAGTTACAGTGAAGCCTACTGGTAAGAAAACAATGGAGAATGAATCCGGAGCATCTACTTATACAGATTACACAGGAGTTCCTAAAACATTCATCGAGATGATCCAGGGATCCACTGACAATGAGATCATCATTGAGAAAAAATGGACAGGAACTACTTACAACGAAGGAATCGCAGTTTGGATTGACTTCAACAGAAACGGAGAGTTTGACATCAATGAAAGAGTATTTACTTCTTCGCCAAATTCAAACAGCCCTGTTTCAGGTAAATTCAATGTACCGGCAGATGCCTTTGTAAGTATGACAGATTATAAGTATGTAGTGATGAGAGTAGCCATGTCGAGAGACGGTATTCCTGTAAACTGTACTGACTTCAAAAACGGAGAAGTAGAGGATTACACGGTAAGAATCTCTAAACCTGTTGTTGCTAACCCGGTTGATCAGACCAGTGTTATGATTTATCCTAACCCGGTAAGCTCAGTGCTGTTTGTGAAAAATGTTAGCAAGAGAGCTAAATATAAGATCTACAATGCAGCCGGACAGGTTATCGCAGACGGTATCCTACTCAACAACCAGATCAATGTAAGCAGATTGATTAACGGTGTTTATGTAATTGATATCGATGACAACGGTAATACTACCCAAAAGAAATTTATCAAAGAATAATTATTTAAATTTCAAATCAAATAGAATAAGCCTCCGGAAATGGGGGCTTATTTTTTATAAAAAGATCCTTGTTGAATAACAACCTTCCAGGAAATATTTTTGCAGAAAAAAACTCGTTAGAAAAGCTTCTAACGAGTTTTTATTTATTCAATACTGAAAATCACTTTTTCAGTCTCTTCTTTTAATTCTTCCAGATTGGTATTATTGTAGATAATGCAGTCTGCCATTTTAATTTTATCCCTTTCGGGCATTTGTTTTTCCATGACCGCTTCTACCTCGCGGTAGGTTTTATTATCCCTGTCCATCACTCTTTTGATCCTGATGTTATCCTCGGCTGTCACCAGAAGAGATTTATAACATTGTCTGTTAAGTTTCAGTTCAAACAGTAAAGCTGTTTCTTTAAAAACTAAATATTTGCTTTGTTTCTTAACCCAGTTTTCAAAATCAATTCTTACAGCGGGATGAATAATTTCATTCAACTGCTGAAGCAGATCTCTGTTTTTAAAAACTTTATCCGCTACAAATTTTCTGTCATACAATCCGTTTTCATCATAAGCATCTTCACCAAGAAGTTCTTTGATTTTTATTTTCAGATCTTCACTCTCATTAACTATAGCTTTTGCTCTGTCATCGGAATAATAAACCGGAAAACCGAATTCCTCTATGAAGCGCGCTACTGTGGTTTTCCCGGAACCTATTCCTCCTGTTAAACCAATGATCTTGGGTGCTGGTTCCGGCTCTGTCTGCTGTGTTTCTGAATGTAATTCTTCCATGATTAAAAATTAATATCCAAAAACATCATTAAAGCTAAACGTTTCATCAAGTCTTACCCCTTTATCGGTCATTTTAAGACTTGCCAGTTCGTTATGAGCATCATGTTCAAAGAACAATAAATATTCGTTGTCTACACACTGCTTAAGGAATTTCCCTTTTTCTTCCAGTGTTAAAAGAGGTCTGGTATCATATCCCATCACGTATACCTGATTGATATGTCCCGCGGTAGGAATAAGATCGGCTGCAAAAACAACCGTTTTTTCCTGATATTGGATTACAGGAAGCATTTGTTTTTCTGTATGTCCGTCTACGAAGATAACGTCCATCTTCAGATCAGGAGCGAAACCGTAGTTTCCGGTAGTAGGAAGTGGTAAAAAGTTAAGTTGTCCGCTTTCCTGCATCGGCATAATATTTTCCTTCAGGAAGCTGGCTTTTTCCCTTGCATTGGGTTCTGTAGCCCATTGCCAGTGGTTTTCATTCGTCCAGAAGTTGGCGTTTTTAAAGGCAGGTCTGTATCCGGTTCTGTCGTCATTCCATTCTATAGCTCCGCCGCAGTGGTCAAAGTGAAGATGAGTAAGGAATACATCCGTAATATCTTCCTTTATAAAGCCGTATTTTTTAAGATTTTTATCAAGAGTATCGTCTCCCCAAAGAGAATAATGTCCAAAAAACTTGTCATCCTGTTTGTTGCCGAGACCGCAGTCTACCAGGATTAATTTTTTTCCGTCTTCAATAAGCAAAGAACGCGTTCCCAGATCGATCAGGTTTTTTTCGTCTGCCGGGTTTGTTTTTTCCCACAGACTCTTCGGGACGACTCCGAACATAGCACCGCCGTCCAGTTTAAATTTTCCACATTGTATTGGATATAACTTCATATGTATATTTTGATTATTTCTTTATTAATTTCATTTTCTCCGCAATTTTTCTTGCGTTATCATCAGACTGTTCAAGTTGGCTGATAATATTATTAAAATCACTTTCTTTTCTGTTCTGAGAAAGTTTTTGTTTGATGAATATTTCGGTTGGAATAACTTTAATCCCAAAAGCACCTTTCATTTCCTTTTCCACAAATTCCCTTCCCATGTCTTTCACCATCATTGGACATTGCTGGAAATTTTCATATTTGGACGTTAATTTATCCAAATGGACATACAGTTCATCATGATCCATTATTTCAACTTTTCCGTGAATCTGTACCGCCTCATAATTCCAGGTGGAAACATTCATATGATCATACCAGCTGCTGGATATATAAGTGTGGGCTCCCAAAAAGTCACAAAGAACTTCATCACCATCCTGTAAGGTTTTTGCCTGGGGATTAGCCCGTGAAATATGGGTTTCAATATAAATATTTTCAGGATTATCCTCATTAAGCATCATCATGGAATGGGTTGCCCGTATCTTATCAACAGAAGAAATCAGTAAAGCAAAAGAGTTTTCTTTGATAATCTCTCTCATCAAATCGTAATCTTCGCTTCTGTATAATTTAGGTATAAACATTAACTAATCAATTCTCATTAACCTTAAACTTTTAACTTTGAACTCAAAACTTTGAACTTAAAATAGCTCTCCCGGGTTTTTAGGCCTTGTAATATTCAAATGTTTGTAAGCTTTGTCGGTAACTTCCCGTCCTCTTGGAGTTCGGATAATAAAACCTTCCTGAATCAGAAACGGTTCATATACTTCTTCCAGTGTTTCCGGATTTTCGGCAATTGATGTTGCCAGGGCAGAAATACCAACCGGTTTTCCTTTAAAATTTTCAATCATGACACGCATGATTTTATTGTCCATTTCATCCAAACCAAATTCATCCACATTTAAAGAGTCCAAAGCATATTTTGTGATCTTGATCTCAATCTCACCATTTCCTTTAATTTCAGCAAAATCACGTACCCTTCTCAGTAATGCATTGGCAATCCTTGGCGTTCCACGGCTTCTTCTTGCTATTTCTATCGCAGCATCCTCATAAATAACAACACCTAAAACCCTTGCACTTCTTTGAATAATGGTTGATAAAAGCTCAATAGAATAATATTCCAGCCTGCTCTGAATCCCGAATCGGGCAAGCATTGGCTTCGTAAGCATTCCGCTTCTTGTAGTAGCTCCCACCAGAGTAAACGGATTTAAGCCGATCTGTACACTTCTGGCATTGGGACCTGTTTCCAGCATAATATCAATCTTATAGTCTTCCATGGCAGAATACAGGTATTCTTCTACTACAGGAGAAAGACGATGAATCTCATCAATGAAAAGAACATCATTTTCTTCCAGATTGGTCAACAAACCCGCTAAACTTCCCGGTTTATCCAATACGGGGCCGGATGTAATCTTGCAGTTTACCCCAAGTTCATTAGCGATAATATTGGCCAAAGTCGTTTTACCCAGCCCCGGCGGACCGTGTAATAAAACATGATCTAGTGCTCCGCCACGTCTTTTCGCAGCGGTAACAAAAACCTCAAGGTTCTCCAGCGTTTTTCTCTGTCCCGCAAAATCTTTAAAGCTCTGGGGACGGATCTGCTCTTCCTGCATCAGCTCCTCGTTTGAGTAGTTTTCCTTATCTGGATGTAAAAAATCTGGCATTAATTCATTTCATTTACCTCAAAGATAGCAAATTTAGACAAAGGTTGAAGGCCAGATTGAGAAAACGTTGAGATTGATACAGCGGTTTAAGCCTGGGTTGAAAATGAGAACCGCTAAGATTTAAATAATTGGGATATTTTAAGTATTTTTGAGAGAAGAAATTATTAATACATATTAATGAAATTAATAGGACCATTTAAGCAGGTGGTAACACTTGCTAATTTACCACTAAGAGGAAAACTTTCTGATGAACAGCTTGAAATTATTGCAGACGGAGGAATTGTGGTAGATCAGAATACCATTCAGAAAGTTGGAAGTTTTGAAACATTAAAAACAGAAAATCCCACTATAGAAATTGAACATATTGAAGGAGAGCAGGTTGTTCTTCCTGCTTTTGTAGATTCACATACCCATATTTGTTTCGGAGGAAACCGTGCCAACGATTTTGCGATGCGCAATGCAGGGAAAACTTATCTTGAAATTGCGGAAAGTGGTGGTGGAATCTGGAGTTCCGTACAGCATACAAGAAATGCATCAGAAGAAGAACTGTTAAAAACTTTAATAGAAAGAATCAACTTTTTGGTTGATCTGGGAATTACCACCATCGAAGTGAAGAGCGGTTACGGTTTGGATGTTGAAAACGAGTTGAAGATGCTTAGAATTATTAAAAAAGCACAGAATGAAACTAAAGCTACTTTAGTTCCTACCTGCCTTTCAGCCCACTTAAAACCAAGAGATTTTGAAGGAAGCAACCCTGAATATCTGGAATATATCATTACCGAAATTTTACCGAAAGTAAAAGAAGAAGAATTGGCAAACAGAGTAGATATTTTTATTGAAAAATCTGCTTTTCAGCCTGAAGAAAGTAAAGAATTCTTATTAAAAGCAAAAGAATTAGGTTTTGAAATTACCGTTCATGCAGATCAGTTTACCCCTGGAAGTTCAAGAATTGCAGTAGAAGTGGGAGCGAAGTCTGCAGACCATCTGGAAGCAACAATTGATAAAGATATTCAATTCCTTGCAGAGTCTGACACAGTAGCAACAGCTCTTCCCGGAGCGAGCCTTGGACTTGGCGAGAAATTTACTCCGGCAAGAAAATTATTAGACGCAGGTGCTATTGTAGCGATAGCAAGTGATTGGAATCCGGGATCTGCCCCAATGGGAAATCTCATTACCCAGGCTTCTATTTTAGCAACCTTCCAAAAGCTTACAACAGCTGAAGTTTTGGCAGGTATGACCTTCCGTGCTGCTTATGCATTGAACCTTGAAGACAGAGGACAATTGGAAACAGGGAAAAAGGCAGATTTTGTCACTTTTAAAACCAATAATTTCCAGAATGTACTGTATAACCAGGGAAGCCTGAAAGCAGAACATGTTTATATTGATGGAAATCTTATATAAAATTATTAAATAACCATATTTGTTCTTCAATCGATGCTGATTGAAGAACAGACAATAGGCAAATGACTGAATAATGAGTACTATTTGGCAAGGCAGATTGGACGGAGAAGAACTTCTCTATCACAGAATATTTCAACGGGTAAAAGAAGAACGTAATTACGACAATATTTCTACAGGAGATTTTGCATTGCACGGTTTTGCTGTAGATGAAGGAGTAAGAAGAAACAAAGGACGTCAGGGAGCAAAAGATGCTCCGGATGTGATCAGGAAAAATATGTCTAATTTTCCGGTGATTCTTCCTGACTTTTCCATGCTGGACTTTGGGAATGTTACCTGTGAAGACGGCAATCTGGAAAATACTCAGAATAACCTTGCCAAAAATGTGTCAAAAGTACTTTTAAAAGGAGGGAAATCTCTTGTTTTAGGTGGAGGCCATGAAGTGACGTATGCTCATTATCTGGGCGTTAAAACAGCCTTTCCGGAACAGAAAATAGGAATCATCAATATTGATGCCCATTTTGATAACAGACAGCCGGAAAAAGGAGTAGGGCCAAGCTCGGGAACCGGGTTTTGGCAGATTGCTCAGGAGGGACCTATCCATTCTTTGCATATTGGAATCCAGAGAAATTCCAATACATTAAAGCTTTTTGATACTGCTCATCATTATGGAATGAAATATATTCTGGCAGACGAATTATTTTTTGAAAATCTTACCTCCGTCTATCAGCGTATTGACGAACTGCTGGACAGTGTAGATTATGCCTATCTTACCATTTGCATGGACGTCTTTAATGCATCAGTCGCTCCCGGAGTTTCTGCGGCGGCATATAACGGTATCTTTGCAGATACAGCTTTTATGCATTTTTACAGACATATCTTAAAAAATAAAAAACTGGTAGCGCTGGACGTGGCAGAAGTGAACCCTTCTTTCGATATCCAGGACAGAACAGCAAGACTGGCAGCATGTCTTGTGAACGAATGGCTAATGATTTAAGATAAAGTTATATTCTTCCGATAGAGAAAATCATTATTTTATTGACCCTTAAGGAATGGAATTTGCTGATTTCACCGTGCTTTTAGAATAAAGGCGCTTATAAATTCATTAGCTGAATTTAAAACAGAAATTTATATTATGGAACAATTAATTGAAAGCAAGCTTATTAAAGCAGATAAAGCGTTTTCAGTGTGGAGAAAAGTGCCGTTTGAGGAAAGGCAGAAGTTAATTGCAAAAGCAGCGGAAATTTTAAAGAATAATTCGGAGAAATTTGGAAAGATAATTACAACAGAAATGAATAAACCCATTTCAGAATCTATTGCTGAAGTGGAAAAATGTGCTTTAATGATGAATTATTATGCAGACGCCGAGAATACTTTACAACCAGAAAAAGTAGAATCGGAATTTGCTTATTCTGAAGTTCACTATGCTCCGAAAGGAGTAATCTTAGGAGTAATGCCGTGGAATTTTCCTTTCTGGCAGGTATTGAGATTTGCTACTCCTGCCATTTTAGCAGGAAATACAATAGTTTTGAAGCATGCTTCAATTTGTTTCGGAAGCGGAAATGCCATTGAAGAAGTTCTTCTGGAAGCAGGTTTTCCTGAAGGTGTTTTCAAGAATCTTGAAGTAGGACATAAAGCGGTTAAGGAAATCCTTGAACATGATACTGTAAAAGGAGTAAGCTTGACAGGCAGTGGAAAAGCCGGAGGAGAAGTAGCTTCAATAGCCGGTTTAAATATCAAAAAATCTTTGCTTGAATTAGGAGGAAGTGATGCATTTATCATTTTTGATGATGCAGATCTTGAAGAAGCAGCCAAAGCAGGAGCAAAATCCAGACTTCAAAATTGTGGACAAACCTGTACAGCGGCAAAAAGATTTATCATTGATGAAAAAATTGAAGATCAGTTCTTGCCAATCTTTATTGAAGAATATAAGAAATATGAGATTGGAGATCCTTTAGATAAAGAAACCAAACTGGCCGGAATGGCGAGACCTGACCTTGCTGATGAACTGGAAGCTCAGTTCAACAGGGCATTGGAAAATGGTGCTGAAATTATTATTCCTCTGGAAAGAGTTTCTGAAAATGAATTTAAACCAGGTTTAATCAGAGTTCAGGAAGGAAATCCTATTTTAAAAGAAGAACTTTTCGGGCCTCTGGGTATGGTGATGATTGCGAAAAATGATGAAGAAGCTTTACAGATGGCCAATGATATTCCATTCGGGCTTTCCAATTCCGTATGGACTAGAAATAAAGACCGTCAGCTATTCTTTATTGAAAACCTTGAGTCAGGAACAGTCAATATCAACCGCATGACCAGCTCTGACCCCCGTTTTCCTTTCGGAGGATCAAAAGCTTCAGGATATGGAACAGAATTGTCTTTACTGGCTTTAAAAGAATTTGTAACAGCTAAGACGATTGTAGGAAATTAAAAGGATAAAATGTCATGCCGGGGAAACAGGGAATCTCAGAGATTCTTCACTTCACTTCGTTGCGTTCAGAATGACAAACTACCTTTATAAGTTAAAAGTAAACTTTACACTATAAAATAAAAACTCCCGGAAACTTGTTTCCGGGAGTTTTTTATGCTGTTACAAAAAGTAATTTTGCTTATTGCTTATTGCTTATTGCTTATTGCTTATTGCTTACACCGTAGTCAATCTCAATGTATTGGTTTTTCCACCTTCATAGGATGGAGTAGCATTGATGTTGATGACGAAGTCTCCGGTTTCGATATAACCATAGTTGTGCGTTAACATATTGACCTGAATGATCGTTTCGTCGGTAGACTTCTTCATATCATAGTAATAGGCATGAACACCCCAAAGAAGGTTCAGCATTGTGATTACTCTTCTGTTACCACTATATACGATGATGTGAGAGTTTGGTCTGTGTGCTGCAAGTTGGAAAGCGGTGTATCCGGAGTGAGTAAGCGTTACAATAGCAGAAACGTTTGTTGTTTTAGCAATTCTTACTGCTGCAAGACAAACCCTGTTGGTGATGAATCTTTCATCAATACAGTTGTAATCTTTCTCGATTGGCTCATTTTTATGTTGGTAGAAGTGAGTCGTTTCGATATTCTTTACAATTTTAGCCATGTTTTCCACAACCTGTACCGGATATCTGCCTACTGAAGTTTCTCCGGAAAGCATTAC
Source organism: Chryseobacterium sp. 2VB (assembly GCF_005503635.1). Classification (NCBI taxonomy): domain Bacteria; kingdom Pseudomonadati; phylum Bacteroidota; class Flavobacteriia; order Flavobacteriales; family Weeksellaceae; genus Chryseobacterium; species Chryseobacterium sp. 2VB. The sequence goes on along the minus strand of NZ_SCNC01000012.1, from coordinate 58,108 downwards.
AGCGTCAGCTCCGTCCAATACAGAGTTAGCAACGTCGTTTACTTCCGCTCTTGTTGGTGTTAAGCTGTTGATCATCGTTTCCATCATCTGAGTGGCAATGATAACAGGTTTGGAGTAGAATCTTGCTTTTTCTACCAGGTTTTTCTGGATCGCAGGAACTTCCTCCATTGGAACTTCCACTCCTAGATCTCCACGTGCTACCATTAATCCGTCGCATTCAAGAAGGATTTCATCAATATTTTTAACGCCTTCAGGCTTTTCAATCTTCGCAATAATAGGAGTCTTGAATTTACCGTTCGGATGGTTTGCAATTAATTCTTTCAGGTCAATGATATCCTGTGCGTGACGCACGAAAGAAAGAGCAATCCAGTCAACTTCCATGTCAAGCATGAAATTAGCATCCTGAACATCTTTTTCTGTCAGGGCAGGAAGAGAAACATTTGTATTAGGTAGATTAACTCCTTTTTTAGAACTTAACGGACCTCCCTGAATGGTTTTTGCTTTTACAGTATCTTTTTCATTGGTTTCGATAACCTCCAGCATTAGTTTCCCGTCATCAATAAGGATTCTTTCCCCTACTTTTACGTCTTGTGGAAACTGTTGGTACGTCATGTACACCTTTGTGGAATCTCCTTCCATCTTTTCATTGGTAAAGGTAAGAATATCACCTGGGTTCAGATAAGATCCTTCCTTTACAACTCCCACTCTCAGTTTAGGTCCCTGAAGGTCGCCGAGGATTCCTACAGAATAACCATACTCACTGTTTAGCTCTCTAATTATTTCAATATTTTTTCGAACTAAGTCGTAATCTGCATGTGAAAAATTTATTCTGAAAATATCAACACCCGCTTTCATTAGATCTAACATTACCTCCTTCGACGATGAAGCAGGCCCTAGTGTTGCGATAATTTTTGTCTTCTTTAAATACTTATTCATAATACTGGATAATTTGATAAAGTTCCTCTTCAGAACTCAATGTATAATCTTGAATTGGAAAAACAAGATTTTCAGGGAGCAAAATTACGGAAAAATCAGGAAACTGTTCCGAACTATGCAGAATATATTCCACATCTACCTGATTATTTAATAAAAATTTAATGTTTTCTTCTTCTGTAAAGAGTTCTGTCTGGATTTTTTTTTGCTTACTTTCGGAAGATTTATTGGAAATGAAGGTAAAACAGGTCTTCGAAAACTTGTGATAGGCTTCATATCTTGGAAAAAAATAATCATAATAACCTCCATGAAAGACAAGATCTTTCTTTCTTGAAAAACTGAGGTTGTTGATTTGATTTATTTTGTAGAAAAACTCGTGAGCAGGTATATCTTTGGCTAATCTTACCAATCCTATGGCAATATCTTCAAATTCTATATCATCAAGATCATAAAGTTTTTGAATTTCCAAGTATATTTTCTTTTTTGTTTAAAATATAAAATGCCCTCTGTGCTGCTTTTTCCTCTGCCTTCTTTTTGGAAGTCTCTGTTGCATTAGCAATCTTTTCGTCTCCCAGCCATACATAGCACCTGAATACGACAGATTTATTAGCCTGTATTTCCTCGCAGGTTTCATACTTTATATTGACTTTCTTCTTCTGGCTCCATTCGAGCAGGAGACCTTTATAGCTTACAATTTTGTTTTCAAGCTTATTGATCTCGGAAGGGGTCAGTAACTTTTCCAGAATAATCCTTTTACAGGTATCATAATGGAAGTCTAAATAAACGGCACCGATTAAGGCTTCGAATAAATTTCCAGAGATATTCTCTCCCAAAGCTGATGAGCTGTTCTGCTTTTGCAGAAGGCTGGTAAGCTTGAGATCTTTTCCTAATTTATTGAGGTTTTTCCTATTAACAATCTTAGATTTCATTTGTGTCAGATATCCCTCATTGGCCTGAGGATAAGTCTGGAACAAATGACAAGAAATAATTGTACCCAAAACAGAATCTCCCAAAAATTCAAGTCTTTCGTAATTGCTGTCTTGATTTTTAGAAGAATTTTTCAAAGAAAAAGCTTCGCGGTAAAGAGCAATATTCTGTACCTCGGTACCCAATACTTTTCTAAGCTCGGTACTGAGAAAATACTCTCTCTCCGTTAATTGTCTTTTTCTTTTTTTGAGAAGGAATTTAGAAAAGTATTTCTGTAACTCCATTCATTGAATTTAGATTTTCTTAAATAGAACGCAAGCGTTGTGCCCACCAAATCCAAAAGTATTGCTCATGGCTACTTTTACATCTTTCTTCACAGCTGTATTAAACGTAAAGTTTAGTCTGCTGTCAATATTTTCATCATCAGTAAAATGGTTGATGGTTGGAGGAACAGTACCATGAATAATAGTTCCCAATGCAGCGATAGCTTCAATAACACCTGCAGCACCTAAAAGATGGCCAGTCATTGATTTTGTAGAATTAATCTGAATGTCATAAGCATGCTCGCCTAATAATTTCGAAATTGCATTGGATTCTGCGATGTCTCCTAATGGAGTAGAAGTACCATGCATGTTGATATGATCTACTTCATCAGCAGTTAAGCCTGCATCTTCCAAACAGTTTTTCATTACCAGATAAGCGCCAAGGCCTTCAGGATGTGGAGCAGTCATGTGATGTGCATCAGCACTTAAACCACCTCCCAGTAATTCTGCATAAATTGTAGCACCACGTTTTACAGCGTGCTCATATTCTTCAAGAACAATACATCCTGCCCCTTCACCTAATACAAATCCATCTCTGTCTTTGTCAAAAGGTCTTGAAGCTGTTTTTGGATCGTCATTTCTTGTAGAAAGTGCCATCATTGCGTTGAATCCACCGACACCACTTGCTGTAACGGCTGCTTCAGAGCCTCCACACACAATCACGTCTGCTTTTCCTAACTGGATCAGCATTTTGGAATCAATTATAGCATTTGCTGAAGATGCACATGCAGATACAGTTGTATAGTTTGGTCCGTGGAAACCGTATTCAATTGAGATATGTCCTGGAGTGATATCCGCAATCATTTTTGGGATAAAGAAAGGGTTGAATCTCGGAATTTCCGTATTGGCCCATCCTAACACTTCAGTTTCAAAAGTCTCTAATCCTCCGATTCCGGAACCCCAGATTACACCAACTCTGTTTTTATCTACATTGTCTTCAATAATGCCGGAATGCGCTACTGCTTCTCTTGCAGCAACAAGTCCCAATTGAGTATTTCTATCCATTTTTTTAGCTTCTTTCTTATCGAAATGCTGTAACGGATCGAAATTTTTTACCTCGCAAGCAAACTTTGTTTTAAAGTTTGTGGCATCAAAAAGAGTAATCGGAGCGGCACCGCTCTCACCTTTCACAAGATTTTCCCAGTATTCTTTTGCATTATTTCCTATTGGTGTTATTGCTCCAAATCCGGTTACAACTACTCTTTTTAATTCCATAAACTTTGTTTAATTTCTTTTTTGTTGAAGAATATTATTTATTTACTACTTCTTCGATGTAAGCGATAGCGTGTCCTACAGTAGTAATTTTTTCAGCTTGGTCATCAGGGATCTGAATGTTAAATTCTTTTTCAAATTCCATGATTAACTCAACTGTATCTAGTGAATCAGCTCCTAAATCGTTAGTGAAGCTAGCTTCAGGAGTTACTTCTGTTTCTTCAACGTCAAGCTTATCAGCGATGATAGCTTTTACTCTTGATGCAATGTCTGACATAGTAAATTATTTTTTTAATTGTTAGATGGTGCAAATATATAAAATTCTTTACGATAAAACATTTTTTTAGTCTTTTTTGTGGACCGGAAGCTTTCATTTTAGATTGTTTCGCTTTAGTCTTTTAGTTTTCAGGTGGTTATATTGTTGTTAATGTAGAGATGTAAATTGTCATGAAAAACTAATATGAAGATCTAGAAGATAGATCATACAAATTTCAGTATTATTAGCTTCGTGTTTTATGAAAACTAGTTTATTTATTTCTGTATAATTACCACTGATCAGCTTTTTAAAAGTTTTTTTATAAATTCTTCTTAGACTATACAATTTACTATATAGTTTATCATGTTGGCTGTAATGTTATTTGAAATACCCAAACATTAATATCCGTGACTAACTGAGGATTTTGTCTCATGGTTAGTTACTTAATTCGAATGTTTTGATGAAGACTTGAGTTTCAGTCTGATTTTAACGCTGGTTATTGCTTTGTATAGTAGATAGCTGGAGAAAAATCCGGATATCTTACCATCAATGTATCATTTATTTTTTTTACCCTAAACTCGTCAGCGCTATACAGATTGCCGGTAGCTGGTTTGCGGGTTTCTGTATAAAAATATAATGTACTTGTATATCCTTCTTTTTCAATTGCCAGTACCAGATTTGCGTTTTGGGATTGGTTTATTAAGCTGTTATAACTTATATTGTTAGGTAAAATGATATCATCCTGTGTGAATTTTATGTATTGAACTGGTGCAACACTAGTTTGTTTCCATGCCCAAACACCTTGTATCCACGTTGGCGGGTGGAAATGCTGTGCCGGAGGTTGAGGAGTTGTGGTGTTTTCATGCTCATTATTAGGTAAGTTATCATCATTCCCGGAACAGTTGAACGTTAAAAATGATAATGATAAAAGAGATAATAATAAATTTCTCATGGTTTAGTTATTATTAAGCTACTCAAATGTTGAGTATTGTTATTTAGTTTAAATTCAAAATTAGGCTTGTGATTTACCTTTTTGAAACATAATAAAGTGTGCTTTACTTTTTTTGTCCCAATTATTAACGTAAAGATATGTTTTTTGTTGTAATTTCTTTTATGTTAATGTCTATATTAATAAGATTGTAGGAGGGTAGGTAAGTTGAGTTTGTATCTTTCTGTAAGAAAATTTTCCAACACAAATATCTATCGTTAGAGAGATAAAATGATGTGGTGGGTTTTAATGAGATGATTTTTTTATGACAGAAAAACTGTAATACGGATGTGGAAATAAAAAAAGGGAATCTACAATAGTAGATTCCCTTTTAGTGGAGTTGGAGGGATTCGAACCCTCGTCCAAACAAGCAATACATAAGCTTTCTACATGCTTATTCTACCATTGGTTTTCGACTGGAAGCAGAGGATAGACACCCAACGACCAGCTTATCTTCTGAAATTTTCGAGCTTTAGCCAAAGCTTCTAAAGCCTTATTTCTGCATTCCTATATCCCAGGATCAAACGCCGCAGAACAGAGCATTTGTGGAATATCTTGCTTCCCTACTAAAATCTTCGGGAAAACGCTTGATCTACTATACTTCGATATTAAGCTGCAAGAGCGAACTCTTCGTTGCCAGTTAAAATTTTGTAGCAAGGGATTATAGAGATCGCGCTACGGTTCTCTGCATGCTTACTTACCCATTGGTCTTGCTGTCGAAACCAGTCAACCCCATGAATAAAGTTAATGCAAAGATAGTGCTTTTTGTTTACATTTCATTAATATCGATGGTTTTAATAGAAATTAGGAAATAAAATGAGTAACCTGAAGGTAGTAAGAATTGAATATCCAGTGATTGTGGATAAAAATATTATTGTTTGCTAACAGGCTTTAATACGGGTTTTTTTAACAGTCATAGGGTGGATTAGTGATTGTTTATGGCAATATATTTTGTGTTCTGATAAAAAATGTCTACTTTTGCCATCCAAAATGAGATGTAAAATATGTTAATAATTCCAGTAAAAGATGGTGAATCCATCGACAGAGCTTTAAAAAAATACAAGAGAAAATTTGATAAAACAGGAACTGTTCGTCAATTAAGATCTAGACAACAGTTTATTAAGCCTTCTGTAACTTTGAGACAAGCTAGACTAAAAGCGGCTTACAAACAAAGAGCGCTTAGCAAAGAAGAGCAGGCTTAAGATTTTTTCTTAACCATATATTAATTCACTTCTTAAATTCTTATATTTGAGGAGTGAATTTTTATTTTTATACCCTATGATGCTGGAAAAGTTTTTAGAATACTTACAATTCGAAAAAAGATATTCTCCTCATACCATCACAAGCTACCAAAAAGACCTTGAAGACTTTTCCCATTTCTTTCTCCGAACAGAATCTTCTGACAATTTAGCCAAGGCAGACAAGAAAATTATCCGGAATTTTATTGTCGAACTGAGTGAAAATGACATTTCGAAAAGAAGTATCAATAGAAAATTATCTTCTCTCCGCAGTTTTTATCTTTTTCTTTTAAAAATAGGTGAAATTACAGTTTCTCCCGTTGAAGGAATTTCTTCCCTGAAGTTTTATGCTGAAAAACAGATTCCTATGTCTAAAGAGGAAATGACAGATCTCAATGAAAGAGTTTTTGAACAGGTACATGACGTGCTTGAAAAGTGCATTATGGAGGTTCTTTATCAGACGGGAATGCGTAAAGCGGAACTTTGTGGCCTGATATTTGAGAATGTTGACTTATATGGAAATGAATTAAAAGTAATAGGAAAAGGGAATAAAGAAAGGGTAATTCCCGTTTCCAATGAATTGTCTGAACTTCTGAAAAGTTATCTGGAAATAAGAAATCCGCAGACAGAATTTAAATCATATTTTTTCGTCAATAAGAAAGGGAAAAAACTCAATGAAAAATTTGTTTATGTGGTAGTTAATAAGTACCTTAGTCTTGTAACAACGAAAGAAAAAAAAAGTCCTCACATCCTTCGGCATAGCTTTGCTACCCACGTATTGGATAATGGGGCGGAGATCTCCAAAGTGAAAAAAATATTAGGGCATTCCAGCCTTGCCAGTACTCAAGTCTATACGAATGCTAATATTGAACAATTGAAAAAAGTGTTTAATCAGGCTCACCCTCGAGCATCAAAAAAAGAAGAATTATGAAGATTTCAGTACAATCAATTGGTTTAACTCCACACGAACCACTAGAATCACACATCGACAAAAAAGTAAGTAAATTGGATACCTTCTATGACAAAATTCAGGAGTGTAAGGTGTTCTTGAAAGTTGAAAATAATTCGGATAAAGCCAATAAGACTGCCGAGATTATTTTAGCGGTTCCGGGAGACGATATCGTAGTAAAGAAGACCACTACAAGTTTTGAAGAAAGTCTGGACCTTTGCGTTGATACTGCTAAAAAGCTATTAATCAAGAAAAAAGAAATGGCGTAGAAAAAAAAGTTAAAAAAAGTTTATAAAAAATTTGAGAATTCAAAAAATCCGTTCTATATTTGCACTCGCAAAAAAGGAACAGCGATCTTTTGAATTCTTTTTTATATTTGCCTCCATAGCTCAGTTGGCCAGAGCACGTGATTTGTAATCTCGGGGTCGTGGGTTCGAATCCCTCTGGAGGCTCTAAAATATAAACTTTTGGGGAGATTCCAGAGTGGCTAAATGGGACTGACTGTAACTCAGTTGCTTCGGCTTCGTAGGTTCGAATCCTGCTCTCCCCACTTTATATTTTTATAAAAAAAAACTTGCAAGATTAAATAAGTTTTCTTAGTTTTGCACAGCGTTTACCAATAGTTTTGGAAACAAAATTGCGGAAGTAGCTCAGTTGGTAGAGCGTCAGCCTTCCAAGCTGAATGTCGCGGGTTCGACCCCCGTCTTCCGCTCAATAAAATCACACCATTAAGAGTGATTTTTTTAACACTGGAATGTGTAGAGTAGAGTTTCTCGATCAGTTTCAGTCCTTTATTAAAATGCCTCCATAGCTCAGTTGGCCAGAGCACGTGATTTGTAATCTCGGGGTCGTGGGTTCGAATCCCTCTGGAGGCTCCATTTTAATATAAAATATCTGGGGAGATTCCAGAGTGGCTAAATGGGACTGACTGTAACTCAGTTGCTTCGGCTTCGTAGGTTCGAATCCTGCTCTCCCCACATTTTATATTATAAAAAAACTTGCAAGATTAAATAAGTTTTCTTAGTTTTGCACAGCGTTTACCAATAATTTTGGAAACAAAATTGCGGAAGTAGCTCAGTTGGTAGAGCGTCAGCCTTCCAAGCTGAATGTCGCGGGTTCGACCCCCGTCTTCCGCTCAACGAAAATCACGCTACTTAGTGTGATTTTTTTAGTTGATGCCGACTTAGCTCAGCGGTAGAGTGCTTCCTTGGTAAGGAAGAGGTCACGGGTTCAAGTCCCGTAGTTGGCTCTCGATTTTCCCGAATTTCTTCGGGATTTTTTTATGCCCAAATTTTAGATTAGAAAATAAAAATAAATCAATTTTGTTCTTACAGAGATATTATCGTTAAACACCCGATTAGATAAAATACTCAATTGCTCCATCTAAATATTTTCACCTGAAATTTTTAAAGATCAAATGAGGATAGGTCATGAATTTTACTTTAGGTTTACAATCACAATCATAAAATTTTCGTTAAATTCGTGTAAAATAAATTTTTGATGAATATTCTTTTACTGGAAGATGATCTCATTCTGTCTGCAGAATTGTGCAGATTTTTAGAATCAAATAATTTTAATTGTGATAAAATCTATGACGGGGAAACTTTTCTCCGCCAGATAAAAAACAGTAGTTATGATCTGTATTTACTCGATATTAATGTTCCTAAGATAAATGGACTTGATGTCTGCCAGACGATCCGCTCTTTTGACAAAAATACCCCCATCATTATCATCTCTGCTTATGGGGATATCTCTGATAAAAAAGATGCTTTCACAAGACTGGCTGACGATTATCTTGTAAAGCCATTTCAGTTTGAAGAACTTCTGCTAAGAATCAATTCGCTGTTGAGAAGAAAGGCACCTTCTGATAATTCAGATCAGGATATTCTAAGAGTTGACGATCTTATTATCAATAAAACAGAACAGAAGGTCTATCGTGGAGGAAATGAAATAACACTTACATTAAAAGAATTCCAGCTGTTGGTTTATCTTGCGGAAGCGCAGGGAAGAACGGTTTCCAAACAACAGATTACAGAACATGTATGGGAACATAATTTTAATACGAATACCAATACCGTAGAAGTTTATATCAATTTTCTGAGGAAAAAGATTGATAAAGATTTTAAAATAAAACTGATCCACACCCGTTCAGGTTTCGGATACTACCTAAGTCCATTATAAATGTCTTTAAAAAGAAAGATAGCCCTAACGATCAGTATCGCCTTCTCACTACTTTTTGGGATGGTGATGGCGGTCATTTATTTATCTTTTAATGATTTCAGAAGAGATGAATTTAAAGAAAGATTCAGGCAGAGGCTTGAATTTACTTCCCATTTCATTTCAAAATCCAAAGACTTTGAAGAAGAAGCACCAGTTTTTTTCAATGAAAATTCAGATAATATCCTTTTGAATGAAAAGATTTTAATTTTCAACGAAAAAAAAGAACTCATCTACAGCACGATTAAAGACAGGAATGTCATTTGGGACAGTGCCATGCTTAAAGAGCTGGACAAAAAGAAGATTATCTATACGGAAAAAACCGTCCCGGAAATTTACGCCGCGCTCAGGAATATCAATGGTGAAAATTATTATATCCTTACAAGTGCATTTGATACCAATGGAAAATCCAAATTGGGATATCTTAAATATCTTTTGATTACAGCGTATGTGATGAGTACTATGCTTATTGGTTTCTTCAGCTATTATTTTGTGGAAAAGTTCCTCCGTCCTTTGGAAGATCTGAACAAAGAAATTTCTGAAGTTACTGCCCATAAACTCACCACACAGATCCCGGTAGAACAGTCAAATGATGAAGTAAGCGTTCTGGCAAAATCTTTTAATACAATGATTGGAAGGCTGGATGATGTATTTCAGTCCCAAAAAGATTTTACTGCCAGTGCTTCGCATGAGATCAGAACCCCAATAACAAGAATGGCCTTTCAACTGGAAAACCTGATTAAGTTTGAAGAACATTCTCCGGAGACATTATCATCTTTAAAGCAAATCCAGAGAGATGTATATCAACTGTCCGATCTGACCAACTCGCTTTTGCTGCTGACAAAATTTGATAAAGAAAATATCCAGAGTATTTATGAGGAAGTAAGAATTGATGAAGTTATTTTTGAAGCTTTTGAAGCTGTAGAGAAAAGTTATCCACAGCTGAAACTGGATTTTCTGATCAATGAAAATAGTTTTGAAAATGCATTCTTAACCATCAAGGGAATTCAGTCATTATTAGTGATTGTCTTTATCAACCTGTTTAAAAATGCTGCTGTGTATTCGGACAATACGGAGGTGAAGGTCCTGATTACTGAAACCAATGATAATCTTTCCATCGAAGTTATTTCTCATGGTAATACTATTTCTGAAGATGAGCAGGCTAAACTGTTTGAAGCTTTCACGAGAGGAAATAATGCACAGAATATAGCGGGGTCAGGATTAGGTCTTAGAATTGTCAAAAGGATTCTGGAATATCATGATGCAGATATTGTATATTCTTCACCAGCAGATTTCATCAATAAGTTTACCCTAAGTTTTAAAAAATAAATGAAAAACAACTGATATAAAACAGTTGTTTTTTGTTAAACCTGCGATTGGTTTTTTTAACAAAAATTCAATAATTAGAGAAAAATTCACTTGTTTTATCCGGTGATTTATTGGATAAACGGCCTGCTCAAGCCTATTTTAATATTTTTTTAAGCGTCATTTAAGTTTCTTTTAATCGCATCAAAGCAATTTTGTGATTTAAAAATAAAAATAATGAACAGAATTGCAGTGCTGTGCCTCGCCGTTTCCTCATTCATGGCGGCACAACAGCAGATGTCTCTTTTGGAATGCGAAGAAGCGTTTCAGAAGAACAACCTCCAGCTGCTCGCCGAACAGTACAATATCAATATGGCTGATGCGGATATTCTGCAGGCTAAAATCTGGGAATTACCTCAATTAAGCGGACAGTTCAATGCTTACAATCCGCAGGACAAAAAGTTTTTTGATGTAGGACATTCTAAGGGAGCAGGTATTACTCAATTAATTTATATGGGTGGCAAAAAGAAAAATGAAATTGCTTTTGCCAGGTCCAATAAAGAACTGGCCCAGCTTCAGTTTTCCCAATTGCTGGTAGATTTACGATATCAGCTTCGTTCTGCTTATTTCAATCTTTATTATGAAAAACTAAAACTGGAAAACACCAACAGGCAGCTGGGATATATGAATGATCTCTTAGATGCTTACCGTGTACAGTCTTCCAAAGGAAATGTTTCTCTTAAAGATGCTGTCAGATTACAGAGCATATTTATACAACTCAATCATGATAAGCTGGAGATCAACAAAAATATTCTTGATTTTGAACAGAATCTGAAAGTTCTGACAGGAGTTTCAGAAGAAATAGAGCCAACGATGTCCGAAACCGAAGCTAAAGAAGCTTTGGCAGCACAGCCTTTCGGTAATGAAGAAGAGTTGAAAGGTAAAGCCTTGGAAAATAATGCAGATTACCGGTATAATCTAAAGCTTATTGATAACAGTAAGCTGTATGCACAATGGCAGAAATCACTGAATGTCCCTGATGTTACAGTAGGAGCTGCATGGGATCAGGCGGGAGGAACTTTTAATAACGAAGCGAATCTAACCTTGGGAATTCCTTTGCCGCTATGGAAAGCCAACCAGGGGAATGTGATAAAAGCAAATTATGCGATTCAACAAAACCAGAAAAATGCAGACTTTCAAAAGCTGACTCTGGAAACTAAAGTCCAGTCTGCCTACAAAACCTGGAAAGCACAATATGATCAGCTGCAGGATGTGAAAACGACGGATCTTCAGAATATGGAGCTTGTTTATAAAGGAATGCTGAACAATTTCAGAAAGGGAAATGTCAACCTGATTGAATTCACAGACTTTATGGACAGCTACAGGGAAACAGCCCTTCAGATCTACGATATGAAAAATGAGATCATGCAGTCTGCAGAACAGCTTAATCAACTAGTACAAACGAAAATCTTCTATTAAAATCATGAAAACATATATTATTCCCGTATTGATGGTTATTTCATTAATAGCCTGTTCAAAAAAAGAGGAAGAGAAAAATATTCACACCAAAAAAGGATTTGAACTCAGTAATACGATGCTGAACTCTATTTCCCTGGCAAAGGTTGAAAAAAGAAATATAGAAGACGAATACAGTTTTTACGGAAAAATCTCCGCAGACAAAAACAGTTATATAGATGTTTACCCATTAGTTGGAGGAAATGTAATGAGCGTCAATGTAGAATTGGGCGACTATGTAAAAAAAGGACAGGTTTTAGCCACCATCAGAAGTACTGAGCTTGCAGAAATTCAGAAGGATGTTAGTGATGCAAAAACAGATCTGGTAGTGGCAAAAAATAACCTTCGTGTCGCGAAAGAACTCTATGAAGGAAAACTGAATACCGAAAGAGATGTACTGGAAGCTAAAAGCCAGTTGCAAAAAGCCGAAGATCAGTTACAGAGAGCTGCAGCAGTAAGTACGGTTTATAATGTAAAAACCGGGAATATATACAGTGTGGTAGCACCTATCAGCGGTTATATTGTTCAGAAAAGTATCAATAAAGATATGCAGCTGAGAAGTGACAGAAGTGATAATATTTTTGATGTGGCCAACACCATCAATGTATGGGCGATTATGAATGTCAATGAATCTGATATTGATAAAATCAGTCTTGGAATGAAAGCTCAGGTATCTACTCTATCTTATCCGGACAAAGTTTTTGATGGGAAAATTGATAAAATTTTCAAGATTATTGATCCGCAGACCAATGCCATGCAGGTAAGAGTCGTATTGGACAATGCCAACGGACTTTTGATCCCAGAGAGTAAAGCCACGATAAAAGTTACCAGCCTGGAAAGCAACTCTACACTTACCGTTCCTTCCAAAGCAGTGATTTTTGATGATAATAAAAGCTTCGTAGTGATTTTTAAATCCAGGACAGATGTGAAGATCAGGGAAATCAAAGTATTAAAGCAGGTTGGTGATGTCACCTATATTGCAGACGGTCTGAAAGAAGGAGAAGAAGTAATTACCAACAACCAGCTGCTGATCTACCGTTCATTGAACAGCTAGTCTTATTAAACCATTAAGAATACTGACATTTTTCTTTAACGGCTTTTTTAGGTCATCAATGTATCTATCATGAATAAATTCATAAAAAATATAATTGCTTTTTCATTAAAAAATAAAGCATTTACCTTTATCTGGGTAGCGATTTTAGCCATCTCCGGCTTTATAAGTTTCAAAAACATGCCTATTGAAGCTTTTCCGGATGTAACCAATACTCAGATTGTCATCATTACCCAATGGAATGGGCGTAGTGCAGAAGAAGTAGAGCGTTTTGTTACTACTCCCATTGAATTGGCGATGAGCCCGGTTCAAAAGAAAACAAGTGTGAGAAGTACCACCATGTTTGGGCTTTCTATTGTTAAAATTCTGTTTGACGACGGGGTGGACGATACTTTTGCCAGAAATCAGGTCAATAACCAGTTAAGAACCATTAGCCTTCCTGATGAGGTAGATCCCGAAGTACAGCCACCCTACGGGCCAACCGGTGAAATTTTCAGATATACGCTCGAAAGTAAAACCAAAGATTCCCGGGCGCTGCTTACCCTGCAGAATTGGGTAATAGACCGTGCTTTAAGAGGAGTTCCCGGCGTTGCGGATATCAATGTTTTCGGAGGACAGGATAAAGTTTTTGAACTGAGTATCGATCCGAGGGCATTGGATAAATACAACCTTACGCCGCTTCAGGTATATGATGCTGTCACCAAAAGTAACCTGAACGTAGGAGGAGATGTCATTGAAAAAAATGGTCAGGCTTATGTGGTAAGAGGTATAGGTTTGGTAAAATCTGTTGCAGATATTGGAAATATTACCATTCAGAATGACAGTGGAAACCCTGTTTTGGTAAAAAATGTTGCAGAAGTTCATGAAAGTTCCATGCCCAGAGTAGGGCAGGCCGCTCTTAATCATCATGATGATACGGTAGAAGGAATCGTTGTGATGAGAAAAGGGGAGAACCCGAGAGAAGTTTTAGTTGGTGTGAAGGCTAAAATTAAAGAGCTTAATGAGAAAGTACTTCCGAAAGATGTTAAAATGGTGACTTTCTACGATCGTGACAATCTGATGGATTTTACCACTCATACCGTAATGCATAACCTTATTGAAGGTATTGTACTGGTAACGGTTATTGTTTTGATCTTTATGGCAGACTGGAGAACCACGCTGATTGTTTCCATCATTATCCCATTATCCTTATTGTTTGCCTTTTTATGTTTAAAACTGGCAGGGATGAGTGCGAACCTGCTTTCTTTGGGAGCAGTAGACTTCGGGATTATCATAGACGGAGCCGTCGTCATGGTGGAAGGCCTTTTCGTAATGCTGGATCATAAAGCGCATAAGTACGGGACAGAGAAGTTTAATAAACTCGCCAAGGGAGGATGGATTAAGCAAACCGGAACAGGACTGGGAAAAGCCATCTTCTTTTCAAAATTAATCATCATTACTTCCTTGATTCCCATTTTCTCATTCCAGAAAGTAGAAGGAAAAATGTTTTCTCCGTTGGCATTTACATTAGGGTTTGCATTAATGGGAGCATTGATATTTACATTAACTCTTGTTCCTGTTCTTTCGCATATCCTTTTGAATAAAAATGTAAGAGAAAAAAATAATCCGTTTGTGAACTTCTGGGACAGAATCGTTTTGAAAGGCTTTAATTTAACATTCAGACATAAAAAGATGAGCATGATTGTAGCGATTTCCTTTCTGGCTGTTACTTTGTTTTCGGGTAAATTCCTTGGAACAGAGTTCCTGCCTCAGTTGAATGAAGGTTCATTGTGGATCACAGCCGAAATGCCGATGAGCTCCTCATTAAAAGAATCTCTGAAAACAGCTGATCTTTTAAAGAAGGACATTATGAGCTTTTCAGAAGTGACAGATGTGCTTGCCCAGACGGGAAGAAGTAATGATGGAACAGATCCCAACGGATTCGGATTTGTACAGTTTGCGGTAAATCTTAAGCCAAGAGAAGAATGGAAGCGTAAAATTACTTATGATGAACTGATCAATGAAATAGACAAAAAACTCAGAAGTTATCAGGGAATTACGTTCAACTACTCCCAGCCGATTTCCGATAACGTAGCAGAAGCAGTGGCTGGTTTTAAAGCTGAAAACGGAATCAAAATCTATGGTGATAACCTGGAAACCCTTGACAAATTAGCCCACGAAGTTTTGCTTAAAATTAAAGACGTACAAGGCGTGAAGGATCCGGGAATTATTAAAAATATCGGCCAGCCGGAAGTAAGCGTGGTTTTGGACAGAGATAAAATGGCCGCTTATGGAGTGATGCCCGCAGATGCTCAGGCTGTGCTGGAAATGGCATTTGGTGGAAAAACTGCCTCTGAAATGTTTGATGGGGAAAGAAAGTTCCCGATCCGTCTTCGGTATTCTCAGGAATACAGAACCAATGAAAATGACATTGCTGCTTTGATGGTTCCTACACAGGATGGAGCAAAGATTCCTTTAAAAGAAATAAGCACCATTGTTAAAGATAACGGAGCCGCATTTATTTACAGAGACAATATCAAGCGATACATCGGGGTTAAATTCTCCATCCGTGACCGGGATTTGGGAAGTACGATTGCGGATGCTCAGAAAAAAGTAGAAACGATTGAACTTCCGGACGGTTATTCAATAGGATGGACAGGTCAGTTTGAAAACCAGCAGCGTGCCTCACACAGACTGGCGCAGGTAGTACCGGTGAGTATTCTGATGATTTTCTTCCTGCTGTTTATTCTGTTCGGCAATATGAAAGATTCTCTTCTGGTATTAGCGAACGTACCTTTTGCTTTGATTGGAGGAATCATCGCTTTACATGTTACCGGAATCAATTTTGGAATCTCTGCCGGAGTAGGAATGATTGCTCTCCTGGGAATTTGTATCCAGAACGGGGTAATCCTTATTACAGAATTCCACCAGAATGTTAAAGACGGAATGGATATCGATACCGCTATATTAAATGGAGTAAAATCCAGGACAAGACCTGTCATTATGACAGCATTGATGGCTTCCATCGGGCTTATGCCGGCTGCCTTGTCTACAGGAATCGGATCGGAGTCTCAGAAACCTCTCGCAATTGTCATTATCGGAGGACTGATTACAGCTACAGTGCTTACCCTGCTTATTTTCCCGATTATTTTCTGGATCTTCAACAGAACAAGAAAACTGCAATCAATTTAATTTTGTTATAATATTTCGCCTTTGGAAATTCCTAAGGCGATTTTTTTATTTCTTGTCGTCTGATTTCAAATAAAATAATTAAATTGGGCAATTAGAAAAATAAACAAGTGATATCTTATAATTAATCCCTCATCTTTATACACAAATGTTAAAACACAAAATGAAACGCTACAAAAAAAGAGTTCTTTTTTTGTTTGGCTTTTTAATCGTCTTGCTTCCTCTGCAACTGGTTTTTAAGATTAATATTGAAGAAACCTATCCTTCATTTAACTTTCCGGGATTTGCATCCTATCCCATAAAAGATGGAAAATATATTAATTTTACCAAAACCACTTCCCATGTCTTTTTTAAAGACGGATCAGACAGTATTTTGGTCAATAATGATTATCTGGGAGAAAGTATACCGAGAACCATACAGATTACCCTTATTCAGAATTTGCTTTTTCCAAGGAAATATCCGGTTCTGGACAGCCGTGTGAATTCCCTTCCTCCTTATAAAAAGAGGCTTTACCTGTTGAAAAAATCTATCCTTAACCGGAACATTAAAAAAGTGGATATGGAAGAAAGTAAAAAATTCATTGTAAACAGACTGGAGAAAAGATTTCCCGATAAAAAAGTCGCCGCTATACAGGTAATCAATGAAACTAAAGATTTTGATATAACCACAAGAAAAATGACCCAGAAATCAGTGTATGATACTGTACTGAGTTATCGTTTTTTAAACTAATAATGATGAATAAACTAAAAGAACTTCCCTTTGTTTCTTACCGTCCCAGCTATGAGTTCCTGGCATTTTACAGGATATTCTTTTCCATGTTTCTGTTATGGTCGGGAGTAGCAGATAACAGCTGGATCCATTCTATTCCTAACAGTGCTATGCATCCGCCTATCAGCATCCTGTCTTTCACTGATATTGTCCCTTCTGAAGCATTTTTTGTACTTTGCAGATATATGATCTACGCATGTTTATTGTTGATACTGATAGGATATAAACCTAGAATATTTGCAATATTGTATATGATCCTGTATGTACTGACGAATAATTATGCCTATTCGTTTGGAAAAGTGAATCACGATTTTATTTATACACTTCCGATCATGATAATGGCATTCTCTCCCTGGAACAAAACCTTTAGCTTCTTTCCTGAGCCCGTAAAAGAAACGGATGAGCTGGCAAAATCGTGGCCTCTGTTTATGATAAGTTTGATTTTCAGCTTCGGAATGTTTACTGCCGGGTTTTCTAAAATTCTGGGAGGCTGGCTAAGCACTGACACTCAGTATACTCAGATATTTTTTACGCAATATAGGTTTATTATAGGGTGGAACGATCTGCTTTCGGATTTTTATGAAGGAATTAATTCTAAAATATTCTGGGAAGCCCTGGATTATTTTACTGTTATTTTTGAAATGGTTTTTATTGTAGCGTTCATGTCCCCGAAATTTTTCAGGTATATGTTGCTGGTAACTATTTTCTTTCACCTTAATGTATTATTGATGCTGAATATATCTTTTATGAATTCCATAGGACTTTACAGTCTTTTTATTCCGGCATGGCTTCTGCCGTCAGGTTTCAGAAACCGGATAAAGAATGGGATGCTCAGAATATTTAATCCGGAATATAGGAAAGCAGCTATTGCAGTAGTGATCCTTTACCTTTTAGTACTGAAAATTTTTAATATTAATACAATGGGGTCTGTGATAAACGGTTTCTTCTCCCTTATTGCATTCTGCAAACTTTCCACACCTCTTATTGTGCTGGGAAGTGCGTTTTTATTTTCATTGTATCTATTGATTCGGTCAGTAAGGAAGACTGATCGGAATAATATTCTGAAATAAACACAGCTAAGAGTGAATGCTGCTTTCTGAAACTTATTTTTTATATTGGGTTTCAGGCTTTTTCATAAAAGGTTTCAGAAAGATTTTTTCAATCCGGAAAAATGTGTAAATTTGCAGTCTCAATACGTTGAAATATAAGGTTTGTCCTTCACTGGATGATAATATTGAAAGTTTTTTTAATAAAAAGTTTTTGGTATTTAAAAATTCATTATATTTGCACACCGAAAATTTGAAAAACAATAAATAAATAATTTTAAATCATGGCAAAGGAAACGTTTAATCGTAACAAACCACACTTGAACATTGGTACTATTGGTCACGTTGACCATGGTAAAACTACACTTACTGCAGCTATCAGTAGTGTATTAGCTAACAAGGGTCTTGCTGAGAAGAAAGATTTCTCTTCTATTGACTCTGCTCCAGAAGAAAAAGAAAGAGGTATCACTATTAATACAGCTCACATCGAGTACGAAACTGAAAACAGACACTATGCACACGTTGACTGTCCAGGTCACGCCGACTATGTTAAGAACATGGTAACTGGTGCTGCTCAGATGGATGGAGCTATCTTAGTATGTGCTGCAACTGATGGACCAATGCCTCAAACTAGAGAGCACATCCTACTTTGCCGTCAGGTAAACGTACCAAGAATCGTTGTTTTCATGAACAAAGTTGACATGGTGGATGATGCTGAGCTTTTAGAGCTTGTTGAACTTGAACTTAGAGATTTATTATCTACTTACGAATATGACGGAGATAACTCTCCAGTAATCCAGGGATCTGCTCTTGGAGCTCTTAACGGAGACGAGAAGTGGGTTAAGACTGTTGAAGAATTAATGGATGCAGTTGATACTTGGATCGAGCAGCCTGTTAGAGATCAGGATAAAGCATTCTTAATGCCAATCGAAGACGTATTCTCTATTACAGGTAGAGGTACTGTTGCAACTGGTAGAATCGAGGCTGGTGTTATCAACACTGGTGATCCAGTTGATATCGTAGGTATGGGTGATGAAAAATTAACTTCTACTATTACAGGGGTTGAGATGTTCAGAAAAATCCTAGACAGAGGTGAAGCTGGTGATAACGTAGGTCTATTGTTGAGAGGTATTGAAAAAACTGACATCAAGAGAGGTATGGTTATCGCTAAGAAAGATTCAGTTAAGCCACACAAAAAATTCAAAGCTGAGGTTTATATCCTTTCTAAAGAAGAAGGTGGACGTCACACTCCATTCCACAACAAATACCGTCCTCAGTTCTACGTAAGAACTACTGACGTTACAGGTGAGATCTTCTTACCAGAAGGTGTAGAAATGGTAATGCCTGGTGATAACTTAACAATCACTGTTGAATTACTTCAGCCAATCGCTCTTAACGAGGGTCTTAGATTCGCGATCAGAGAAGGTGGTAGAACAGTAGGTGCAGGTCAGGTAACTGAAATCATCGATTAATTCACATCTAAAACAATATAAAAAAGCTTCCGTAAGGAACATTCTTTACGGAGCTTTTTTTAACTACGGGCATCGTCCAATGGTAGGATACCGGTCTCCAAAACCGTTGATCAGGGTTCGAATCCTTGTGCCCGTGCAAATATAAATTATGAGTTCATTTGTCGATTTTTTAAAAGGTTCTTATAACGAATTCAGACATAAAGTTGAATGGCCAAAATGGGCTGACCTTCAGTCTTCTACAATTGTAGTGACTATTGCGACAGTTATTCTGGCTTTATTTACCTTTGGAGTTGATGAATTGTTTTCAAAAGCAATCAGCAACATAATAGGAATGCTAATCAACTTGTTCAATTAATAATTAAGTATTTTCCATAATGAGCGAATTGAAATGGTATGTGCTGAAAGCAATCAGCGGACAGGAAAATAAAGTGAAAAACTATATTGAGACAGAAATCAAACGTTTAGGGTTTGAGCAGTACGTTACTCAAGTGGTTATTCCTATGGAAAAGGTAATCCAGATTAGAAACGGTAAAAAAGTTCCTAAAGAGAGACCTTACTATCCTGGCTACCTGATGATTGAAGCTGACCTGATGGGAGAGATTCCTCACGTTATTAAAAATATCCCTGGAGTTATTTCTTTCTTAAGTTTAACAAAAGGAGGTGATCCTGTTCCAATGAGAAAATCAGAGGTTAACAGAATGCTTGGAAGAATGGATGAACTTTCAGAATTTGCAAGCGATGTTGAAATTCCTTATGTAGTAGGTGAAAACGTTAAAGTAATCGATGGACCTTTCAACGGATTCAATGGTACAGTTGAGAAGATTCTTGAAGACAAAAAGAAAATTGAAGTTTCTGTATTGATCTTCGGTAGAAAAACTCCAATGGAATTGAGCTACATGCAAGTAGAAAAAGTATAATATATTACTTATAAAATATAAAAAAGACTGCTTTTAAAGCAGTCTTTTTTCGTTGATACCATTTCAATATATTTTGACAATAATCTCTGGCGATGCTTCTCAGTTATTTTTTCGGTAAAATAATAATGCAGCTCTATTAATTCATAATGAAATATTGAAATTGAATCTTTATATTTTTTTTACTCTAGCTAGAGTTTTTTTAAGTTTGTTAAAATTATTATGTTGATTTTCAAATTTCATAAGTCTGCTGGCTACTTCTATAAAGTAGTTTACTTTGATTAAATTATCACCGTTACGTGATTATTTTTTGTTTTTTATGAATCAAGTTCCTTTTAGTTCCTTAATTCACTTTCATATGGCATACTTCTTGCAACCAAGCTGTTAGCTAATCCACAAAATTTTATTCTTTTTATTTCATACACTGGTTACAGAGGTATGGACATTCTTTGTTGTTTTTAAATAAGAATAGAATTCAGATAAGCCACCAAAGAGCATAAGCTTTATAAACACATAACTCAATGACAAAAATTATTTCGATGATCACTCTGGTGGGCACATGTGTGTTCATGAGTGCGCAGGTTGGCATCAATACTGCGACACCAGAAAAAGAGCTTACCGTAAACGGTACAATGAAGACATCAGGAATTGTTTTTAAACAACCCCTGGAAAAACTGAAAGCGGACGAGAATTACACTTTCATTATCAAATCTCCGGCACCGGACAACAAAATTACAGCGTACAATGATTCTTTTGTACCTAATTCACCGGCTCCTATTAACCTTGTTCAATTCAAAATTACCTGCGATCCTAATGACAAAGATTGGGTAAACCAATTTGACACCAAGATCAATTCCAGCAAATTTTTAGTGGTTATCTCGTCTTTTGGTTTTACACAGCCTACAAGAACTTATTCCGGAGACTGGCTTACCCCAGTGCCACAGATCTTTGCTTACTCTTCAGGAGGGACATGGAAGCTTAAGGCAGATTACCATGGATTTGCCCCTGATAATTCTTTACCTACAGGAGTCTGGACACTCAACTTACTGGTGTTTGACAGGTCGTACGCGAAAGATTTTAATTCAACACAAAACCTTAATGGGGCAGCTACTGGTGCTGCGACAGCTCCATTAATTCAATAAAAACATAAATTATGAAAAAAATTATTGCGATACTCTTTACGGGTTTTGCTGCTTTAAGCATAAATGCACAAGTAGGAATAAATACTAAAACACCCAAAGGAACTCTTGATGTTGAAGGGGAAACATTAGTAGAATCTTATTTAATAGATACTGAAAATACAAAGGCAAGCGGAAACTATCTTCTTCTTACCCGGTCAAAAGATACTTCACCGGTAGGTAAGGTGAAGCTGTTGGATATATCGCTCCGTAATGTAGCCCCTGTAAATATGTATAATGTTGTATTGAAAAATGTAAGACAGGATGAAGTTGTGAATCTCAATACAGGATTAGATGCAAGTAAATATGTGGTGGCCATTACAGGTGCTGTTTTTACAGGAGCGGTTTCAGCAGCGAACACAAGTACGACCCCAAAATCGTATGGTTCTTACTCAACTGAAATTACACAGGTGACCAGCGGCGGTAAACAGTATCATGCTATTAATTTAGCTTTTAAAGGAGCAGGAACTGTTTCTTCCATCAATGGAACCTGGACACTTACCTTAAATGTCTTTGAAAAATCCTTAGTGAAAGACTGGGGAACTTTTAACGGTTCTGTTTCAGCATCTGCTTCACCGGGATATTCGGGAGTATCAACCAATACGCCACTGGGCCTTCAATAAAAAAACTATGGAAAGAAAAATTTATATCACAATAATCCTATATCTTGGGATGTTTTTAAATGCCCAGAAAGGAAAAGTAGGGATCAACACTGCTAATCCCGCAGAAACACTTGATGTTAATGGAAAAACATATACGAATTCCTTATATTTAAGAAATCCGGGAGAACCTACGATGACAGGAGGAACCTTTTTAGCCACTTCGCAGAATGCCTTACAATTGTATGATCCGGCTTTGGAAAGCAGCGGGCTGTTCAATTATCTTAAACTTACCCTTACCGGTGTACCTGGAACAGGCATTACAGATTATGATACTAAAATTGATGCCAACAACTTTTTGGTTATCCTCCACAATTATTCCTTCAAGCTGAACGATGGAAATACGAGTGTAATGCTTGATTATGGCGACAACGGTGTGAATGATAACAAACAGGGATCACCGGATGTAGTGGCTTTCAAAAGTAACGGAACATGGCATGTCAGAGCTAGATTTACAGATAGCAGAATGATTGCCACCAACACAACTACACCATCAAGAACCTATAATAACTTTACGGTTGATCTTTATCTGATGGCTTACAAAAGATTAATTGAAAAGCAAAATATAAACGATATCAATGATGATCTTGGAGGAAACGACGGTTCTACAAAAACAATTAATAAACCTTCAGGTTTTTAATCAGCCTTCCTTTTAAAATATTTTAAAACGGTTATTTGCATAAAATAACCGTTTTCGTTTTTACTGACTGTATTTTCAATTCTTTGACAGGGAAACATGATTTATTTTTCTAAAACTTTTAAAAATCAGCAATTTCCGTTTGCTATTTCAAAAATATTTTATACTTTTGCAGTCCAAAAAGTAGGTTTATTGTTATGTGAGTGCATAACCTACTGAATAATAAATGCTTCCAAACTCATTAATTATTCAAATTTAAAAAACAAACAATGGCTAAGAAAGTCTTTAAAATGGTAAAGCTTCAGGTGAAAGGTGGCGCAGCTAACCCTTCTCCACCAGTAGGTCCAGCATTGGGTTCTGCAGGTGTGAACATCATGGAGTTTTGTAAGCAATTTAACGGAAGAACCCAAGATAAGCCAGGGCAAGTTTTACCTGTAGTAATTACAGTATACGAAGACAAATCTTTTGAATTCGTTATTAAAACTCCACCTGCAGCAATCCAGCTAATGGATGCAGCTAAGATCAAGGGAGGTTCTGGTGAACCAAACAGAAACAAAGTAGGTTCTGTAACTTGGGAACAGGTAAAGAAAATCGCTGAAGATAAAATGGCGGATCTTAACTGTTTTACAATGGACTCTGCTCTTTCTATGGTTGCAGGTACTGCCAGATCTATGGGATTAAGAGTAACAGGAACTAAACCAACTAACGCTTAAAACTTAAAGAAATGGCAAAATTAACTAAAAAGCAAAAGGAAGCTTTAAGCAAAGTAGAAAAAGGAAGAATCTATAACCTTGAAGAAGGTTCAGCTCTTGTAAAAGAAGTGAACACTACAAAGTTTGATGCTTCTGTAGATATCGCTGTAAGATTAGGAGTAGACCCTAGAAAAGCAAACCAAATGGTAAGAGGTGTTGTATCTCTTCCTCACGGTACTGGTAAAGATGTTAAAGTATTAGCTCTTGTAACTCCAGATAAAGAAGCAGAAGCTAAAGCTGCTGGTGCTGACTATGTAGGTCTTGACGAATATTTACAAAAAATCAAAGAAGGTTGGACAGATGTTGACGTTATCGTTACGATGCCAGCTGTAATGGGTAAATTAGGTCCATTAGGTAGAGTATTAGGTCCAAGAGGTTTAATGCCAAACCCTAAATCAGGAACTGTAACAATGGAAATTGGTAAAGCAGTAACTGAAGTAAAAGCAGGTAAAATTGATTTCAAAGTAGACAAGTATGGTATTATCCATGCTGGTATTGGTAAAGTATCTTTCGATGCTGCCAAGATCAAAGAAAATGCTCAGGAATTAATCCAGACATTGATCAAAATGAAACCAACTGCTGCTAAAGGAACTTATGTGAAGAGTATTTATTTATCTTCTACAATGAGCCCAGGTATTGCAATTGATACTAAATCTGTTAACTAATAATAATCCTTAAGACAATGACAAAAGACCAAAAAGTTGTAGCAATACAAGAGATCAAAGATTTGCTTCAGGATGCAAAAGTAGTATACGTAGCAGATTTAGAAGGTTTGAACGCTGGTAAATCTTCAGATTTCAGAAGACAGGCTTTCAAACAAAATATCAAAGTGAAAGTTGTAAAAAATACACTTTTACAAAAAGCAATGGAGCAAATTGAAGGAGTTGATTACTCTGAAATGTTCCCATCTTTCAAAGGGAACTCAGCGTTAATGATTGCTGAAACAGCAAACGCTCCTGCGAAATTGATCCAAGGATTCAGAAAGAAAGAAGAAAAGCCAGCTTTAAAGTCTGCTTTTGTTCAAGAAACTTTCTACGTTGGTGACAACAACCTGGACATGTTGGCTAACATCAAGTCTAGAGAAGAAATGATCGGTGAAATCATCGGATTACTTCAGTCTCCAATCCAGAGAGTTGTTTCTGCTCTTCAAAACAAACCTGAAACTGTAGAAGCTAAAGCTGAAGAAGCTGCTCCTGCGGTAGAAGAAACTCCTGCTGAAGCTCCTGAAGCTGCTGCAGAAAGCACTGACGAAACGCCAGCTGCTGAATAATTACACTCAAAAAATTAAATAAATAATCAACAAAAACATTACAACAATGTCAGATTTAAAAAATTTAGCTGAAACGCTAGTAAACCTAACTGTAAAAGACGTAAACGAATTAGCTGCTATCCTTAAGGATGAGTACGGAATTGAGCCAGCTGCTGCTGCTGTAGTTGTTGCTGCAGGTGGTGCAGGTGATGCTGCTGAAGAAAAGACTGAATTCGATGTAATTCTTAAGTCTGCAGGTGCTTCTAAATTAGCTATCGTTAAATTAGTAAAAGATTTAACTGGTGCTGGTCTTAAAGAAGCTAAAGATATCGTAGACGGAGCTCCTGCTGCAATTAAGCAAGGTGTTTCTAAAGACGAAGCTGAAGCTCTTAAGAAGCAATTAGAAGAAGCTGGTGCTGAAGTAGAATTGAAATAATTTCAATTGTATTATAAATAAAGAAGCCCGGGCATTTGCCCGGGCTTTTTTGTATGTAAGCTTTTGTAAATGTGTCTTTTAATTTTTAATAGTAATATAATATTGTTATTACTAATACTGATATAGTTTTTTATGATTGCATATTTTGTGGTAACATATGATTTTTTTTATGTTTATTATTGTGTTTAATTATTTTATGTGAATTTTTGTTAGTTAATTATTGTTTTAATTGAAAAAATATTATATTTGTATTGAAAAAAACACAATAATTGGATAGAAATAACCTTCTTTTCTTTGGTCATAAGATTACGCTTCTAAAGATTTTGACGGCTATAGGAAAACTAAACACGAAGATAATATCTCTAATAAGGGCAAAGCCTGGGTTCTCATATGGTACAGCTATTACCAATCATTTATGGGGTTGCTTTGCTGATGTTTCCGTTTATTATTGGACAGGTTTGTATAACGGTTCTGCCGGTCAAAAAGAAAGCTATTGGTTATGTAATAAAGGTTTCCGGGATAATTTTCCTTTTTTTAAAACAGCAATTCTGAAATGTCCTTCCTCAGAAGTAGTAAATCGACTGCCTAATAGAATGGATGGCATTATTCATAATCCTGTAACATCTTATAATTATAAGCGCCTTTGTGGTGTTATTTATAAATTAGATGAGAATAGAATTGTCCTTTCAAAAAATACATTTATAAAAAACATCAAATAGCATAGAAATGAAAAATAAATTATTAACCATCGTTCTACTAATGATCTGTAAGTTTCCGGGAAATCGCCCAGGTAGGTATTTGTATTTATACAGTCACGGGAACCCCAAAAATAAAATCTTATAAGGTTATTGTGAGATAATCGTAGGATTAGCTTGTGTTGTGGAGGGGGTGCTCATATTTGGGCAGCCTCTCTCGTTTTTAAGAGTCTCAAAATGAGATGATTTATTTGTTTTTGTGGATAACTTTTTGTATCTTTGCCCTTCTTTTGGCGCGAAAAATTGTATGTAAATTTATAAAATACTGAAAATCAACTCTTTCACTATGTAAAAGTGGAGGGGATTTCGTGTATATAAATACTGCGGTAATACAGCCTCAAAAGTAATAAAAATATTTTGCATTACGCTGTGAAAAGATATACCAGTGTTGCAGTTAGAAAGAACCAGGTAGGAAGTTTAAAAGAATCTAAGGTCCTTTGTGAGCGCCAAAAACACTTTTACCTTTTACTTTTATCTTGTTTCTTGTTCTTTTCTGATATTTTTTAATGAATCAAAATATTTTTTAACCCTTTCTTAAAAGTTTTATGAGTAAAACAAAATCAACAACTCAAGGAAATCCGAGAATTAATTTCTCATCAGCGAAAGGAAAAATCATCACTCCGGACTTTTTGGATATCCAAATTGAATCTTTCAGAGAATTTTTCCAGCTTGATACACTTCCTGAAGCCAGAAAGACAGAAGCTCTTTACAAGACTTTCCAAGAGAATTTCCCAATTACGGATTCAAGAAACCAATTCGTATTAGAATTCTTAGACTATCTGGTAGATTCTCCACGTTATTCAATCGATGAGTGTGTGGAAAGAGGACTTACTTATTCAGTTCCTCTAAAAGCTAGACTTAAACTGTATTGTACTGACCCGGAACATGAAGATTTCCAGACTGTGGTTCAGGACGTATACTTAGGTCCGGTTCCTTATATGACGCCAAGTGGTTCTTTTATCATCAATGGTGCTGAAAGAGTTATCGTTACGCAGCTTCACCGTTCACCTGGTGTATTCTTCGGACAAACTTACCACGCAAACGGAACCAAACTTTACTATTCAAGAATTATCCCTTTCAAAGGATCTTGGATGGAATTTACAACTGATATCAACAGCGTAATGTACGCGTATATCGACCGTAAGAAAAAATTACCATTAACAACTTTATTAAGAGCAATCGGTTACGAATCTGACAAGGATATCCTTCAGATCTTTGACCTTGCTGAAGAAGTGAAAGTTTCTAAAGCTGCCCTTAAAAAAGTAGAAGGAAGAACATTGGCTGCGAGAGTATTGAACACCTGGTTCGAAGATTTCGTAGACGAAGATACAGGTGAGGTAGTTTCTATTGAAAGAAACGAAATCATCCTGGATAGAGAAACGATTCTTGAAAAAGAACATTTGGATCTTATTCTTGATGCTGGTGTGAAGTCAATCCTGATTCACAAAGAAAACAGCAACGAATTCTCTATCATCCAGAATACATTACAAAAAGACCCTACTAACTCTGAAAAAGAAGCGGTAGAGTATATTTATCGTCAGTTAAGAAACGCAGATCCGCCAGATGAGGAAACAGCAAGAGGAATCATTGAAAAATTATTCTTCTCTGAGCAGAGATATTCATTAGGTGAAGTTGGACGTTACAGATTGAACAAAAAGCTAGGTCTTAACATTCCAACGACAACTGAGGTTCTTACAAAAGAAGATATCATTGCTATTGTAAGACACTTAATCGAGCTTGTCAACTCTAAAGCAGAGGTTGATGATATTGACCACTTATCCAACAGAAGAATTAAAACTGTTGGTGAGCAGTTGGCTGGACAGTTCGGGGTAGGTCTTTCAAGAATTGCAAGAACAATCAAGGAAAGAATGAACGTTAGAGATAACGAAATCTTTACTCCGCTTGACCTTGTAAATGCAAAGACATTGACATCAGTAATCAACTCGTTCTTTGGTACCAACCAGCTTTCTCAGTTTATGGACCAAACCAACCCTCTATCAGAGATCACTCACAAGAGAAGATTATCTGCACTGGGGCCTGGTGGTTTATCAAGAGAAAGAGCAGGTTTCGAGGTTCGAGACGTTCACCACACTCACTACGGAAGAATTTGTCCGATTGAAACTCCGGAAGGACCAAACATCGGTTTGATTTCATCTTTAGGTATTTATGCTAAAATCAACAGACTAGGTTTCATCGAAACTCCATATAGAAAAGTAGAAGGCGGTAAGATTGAGCTTAACGCAGATCCTATCTACTTAAATGCGGAAGATGAAGAATCTAAAGTAATTGCTCAGGCAAACGTTGAATTGAGCGACAACGGTGAATTTGAAACAGACAGAATCATTGCAAGATTGGATGGTGACTATCCGGTAGTAGAACCTAGCCAGGTAGATCTTATCGATGTAGCACCAAACCAGATTTCCGGTATTTCTGCTTCATTAATTCCATTCCTGGAACATGATGATGCGAACCGTGCATTGATGGGATCCAACATGATGCGTCAGGCCGTTCCTCTATTGAAGCCACAGGCTCCAATCGTTGGTACAGGGCTTGAGCAGCAGGTTGCAAGAGATTCAAGAATTTTAATTAACGCTGAAGGTACGGGTACAGTACAGTACGTAGATGCTGACAGAATCGTTATTAAATACGAAAGAAGCGAAGACGAAGATTTAGTACAATTCGAGTCTGCTACTAAAACATACAACCTTACTAAGTTCAGAAAAACGAACCAGAGTACAACCATTACCCTAAGACCAAACGTAAGAGTAGGTGATGTAGTGGAAAAAGGACAGGTACTTTGCGACGGGTATGCTACTGAAAAAGGAGAATTGGCTCTTGGTAGAAACTTAGTGGTAGCGTTCATGCCTTGGAAAGGGTACAACTTCGAGGATGCAATCGTAATCAACGAAAAAGTTGTACGTGAGGACTGGTTTACTTCAATCCACGTAGATGAATATTCTCTTGAAGTTCGTGATACTAAATTAGGTATGGAAGAGCTTACAGCAGATATTCCAAACGTATCTGAAGAAGCTACGAAAGATCTTGACGAGAACGGTATGATCAGAATCGGTGCTGAAGTGAAGCCTGGAGATATCATGATTGGTAAAATTACTCCAAAAGGTGAATCTGACCCGACTCCTGAAGAAAAACTTCTTAGAGCAATCTTCGGTGATAAAGCTGGTGATGTGAAGGATGCTTCACTGAAAGCAGACTCATCATTAAGAGGTGTTGTTATCAACAAGAAATTGTTCTCAAGAAACATCAAAGACAAAAAGAAAAGAACTGAAGAAAAACTTAAACTTGAAGAAATTGAAAACACTTACAAGGCTAAGTTTGACGAGTTGAGAAATACGTTAATTGAAAAATTAAATACACTGGTAAGCGGTAAAACTTCTCAGGGGGTACAAAACGACCTTGACGAAGAAATCATCGGTAAAGGTGTGAAATTCACTCACAAGTTATTAACTTCAGTTGAAGATTATGTAAACGTTAGCGGTTCAGACTGGACAGTAGACGCTGACAAGAATGAATTGATCAAACAATTGATTCACAATTACAAAATCAAATATAACGACATTCAAGGAGTTAAAAACCGTGAGAAATTTGCTATTTCAATCGGAGATGAACTTCCTGCAGGTATCATGAAGCTGGCTAAAGTTTACATCGCTAAGAAACGTAAACTGAATGTAGGAGATAAAATGGCAGGACGTCACGGTAACAAAGGTATCGTTTCAAGAATCGTTCGTGAAGAAGATATGCCATTCCTGGAAGACGGAACACCTGTAGATATCGTATTGAATCCACTTGGGGTACCTTCCCGTATGAACATCGGTCAGATTTATGAAACAGTTCTTGGATGGGCTGGTCAGAAGCTGGGTATGAAGTTCGCTACACCAATCTTCGATGGAGCAACTCTTGATCAGATTACTGAATATACAGACAAAGCAGGTCTTCCTAAATTCGGTCACACTTACCTTTATGATGGTGGTACCGGAGAAAGATTTACTCAGGCTGCGACTGTAGGGGTTATTTACATGCTGAAATTAGGACACATGGTTGATGACAAAATGCACGCACGTTCTATCGGTCCTTACTCATTGATTACTCAGCAGCCGTTAGGAGGTAAAGCTCAGTTCGGAGGTCAGAGATTCGGAGAGATGGAGGTTTGGGCACTTGAAGCATTCGGTGCATCTAACATCCTGAGAGAGATCCTTACTGTGAAGTCGGATGACGTGATTGGTAGAGCAAAAACTTATGAAGCAATTGCAAAAGGTGAATCTATGCCTGAACCAGGTATTCCGGAATCATTCAATGTATTACTTCACGAGTTACAAGGTCTTGGATTAGACGTAAGACTTGAGGAATAAATTCCATTTGAAATTAATTTATTTGAAATTTGAAATTCTGTACGCAGATTTCAAACAAAAATTAAAATAAAATTTTTAGAGATTCATTAATCTCAAATTTCAAATGTCAAATCTCAAATAACAAAAAATGTCAAATAAAAATAAATCAAGTAGATTTAATAAAATAACCATCGGTTTAGCTTCACCGGAGTCTATTTTACAAGACTCAAGAGGGGAGGTTTTAAAACCGGAAACTATTAACTACAGAACTCACAAGCCTGAAAGAGATGGGCTATTTTGTGAGAAAATCTTTGGTCCTGTAAAGGATTACGAATGTGCTTGTGGTAAATACAAGAGAATTCGTTACAAAGGGATCGTTTGTGACCGTTGTGGAGTAGAAGTTACTGAGAAAAAAGTAAGAAGAGAGAGAATCGGGCACATCAACCTTGTAGTTCCAATTGCACACATCTGGTATTTCCGTTCATTACCAAACAAAATCGGATACCTTTTAGGAATTCCTTCTAAGAAATTAGATATGATCATCTACTACGAAAGATATGTGGTGATTCAGCAAGGTATTGCTAAAAAATTAGACGGTTCTGATTTTGAAAATATGGAATTCCTTACAGAAGAAGAGTATCTTGATATCATGGAAACTCTTCCTGTAGAAAACCAGTATCTTGATGATTCTGATCCAAACAAATTCATCGCCAGAATGGGGGCTGAAGCTGTGGAAGATCTATTAAAAAGAATCGATCTTGATGCATTGTCTTTCGACTTGAGACACAAAGCTCACAACGAAGGTTCAAAACAAAGAAGAACTGAAGCTCTTAAGAGATTGAACGTGGTAGAAGCATTGAGAGGTGCTAATACAAGAATGATCAACAGACCAGAGTGGATGATCATGCGTGTGCTTCCTGTTATCCCGCCAGAACTAAGACCATTGGTTCCATTGGATGGAGGACGTTTCGCAACTTCTGACCTGAATGACCTTTACAGAAGAGTTATCATCAGAAATAACCGTTTGAAGAGATTATTGGAGATCAAAGCTCCTGAAGTGATCTTGAGAAACGAGAAGCGTATGCTTCAGGAATCTGTAGATTCATTATTCGATAACACAAGAAAATCTTCTGCAGTAAAATCTGAGTCAAACAGACCATTGAAATCACTTTCTGATTCATTGAAAGGTAAGCAAGGTCGTTTCCGTCAGAACTTACTAGGGAAAAGGGTTGACTACTCTGCGCGTTCGGTAATTGTTGTAGGTCCAAACTTACAGCTTCACGAATGTGGTATTCCTAAAGATATGGCAGCTGAACTTTACAAACCGTTCATCATCAGAAAACTGATTGAAAGAGGAATTGTAAAAACAGTAAAATCTGCAAAGAGAATTATCGACAGAAAAGAACCGGTAGTTTATGATATCCTTGAAAACGTGATGAAAGGTCACCCGGTACTATTGAACAGGGCACCTACGCTTCACAGACTGGGTATTCAGGCTTTCCAACCTAAGATGATCGAAGGTAAGGCAATCCAGCTGCACCCGTTAGTAACTACAGCCTTCAACGCCGATTTCGATGGTGACCAGATGGCGGTACACTTACCGTTAGGACCAGAAGCGATCCTTGAAGCTCAGTTATTGATGTTAGGTTCTCAAAACATCCTGAACCCTGCAAACGGTTCTCCAATTACAGTACCATCTCAGGACATGGTTCTTGGTCTTTATTTCATGACTAAAGAATTAAGCTCTACAGAGACGATGAAAGTAAAAGGAGAAGGTCTTGCATTCTATTCTCCTGAAGAAGCGGAAATTGCTTATGCTGAAGGAAGAGTATCTTTAAATGCTAAAGTAAGATGTAGACTACCTATCAAAGAAGACGGAGAAATCGTTACAAGACTAATCGAAACTTCTGTAGGTAGAATCCTGTTCAACCAGATTGTACCTAAGCAGGTAGGATATATCAATGAACTTCTGACTAAGAAATCATTGAGAAACGTTATCGGTAAGATCCTTGCTGATACGGATTTCCCTACCACTGTGAAGTTCCTTGATGCAATGAAAGACCTAGGGTATTCAAACGCATTCAAAGGAGGTCTTTCTTTCTCACTTGGGGATATCGTAGTTCCTGTTGAGAAAAAGCAGATGATTGCACAATCAATCGAAACTGTAGACGAAATTAGAGCCAACTATAACATGGGTCTGATTACCGATACAGAACGTTATAACCAGGTAATCGACGTTTGGACAAATACCAACGCCGGATTAACTGAAATGATCATGAGCAGAATGAAAACTGACCAAGGTGGTTTCAACTCTGTATACATGATGCTTGACTCTGGAGCGAGGGGTTCTAAAGAACAGATCCGTCAGTTATCAGGGATGAGAGGTTTGATGGCAAAACCGCAGAAAGCTGGTTCTACCGGAGCGGAGATCATCGAAAACCCGATCCTTGCCAACTTTAAGGAAGGTCTTTCGATTCTAGAGTACTTTATCTCTACCCACGGTGCCCGTAAAGGTCTTGCGGATACCGCTCTTAAGACAGCCGACGCCGGTTACTTAACGAGAAGATTGGTAGACGTTGCACAGGACGTTATCGTTACAGAAGACGACTGTGGAACTCTAAGAGGTACAGAAGTTACTGCACTTAAGAAAAATGACGAGATCGTTGAAAGAATCTCTGAAAGAATCTTAGGTAGAGTATCTCTTCATAATATTTACGATCCTGAAACTGACGAGCTTATCGCAAGTGCAGATCAGGTGATCATTGAATCTTTGGCGAAGAGAATCGAAGAAGCTGGATTAGAAGCTGTGGAGGTTCGTTCACCATTAACTTGTGAAGCTAAGAAAGGTATCTGTGCGAAATGTTACGGTAGAAACTTGGCAACAGGTAAAGTGATTCACATGGGTGAAGCGGTAGGTGTAATTGCAGCACAATCCATTGGGGAACCAGGTACTCAGCTTACGTTGAGAACCTTCCACCAAGGGGGTACTGCAGGAAACGTATCAGAAAACCCATCTATCGTGGCAAGAAGAGATGGTATCGTAGAAATGGATGAAGTAAGAACTATTACTTCAGAAGATGAAAACGGTAATACAGCTGAGGTCGTGGTTTCCCGTTCAACAGAATTCAGATTAGTTGCTGATAATGAGTCCAGAACTCCATTAATGGTAGCTAACGTACCTTACGGATCTATATTATCTGTAAAACCAGGTGATAAAGTGAAGAAAGGAGATACAATCTGTAGATGGGATCCGTATAACGCGGTTATCATTGCTGAAACTTCAGGTAAGGTAGAATACGAGGATATCATCCAGGGTATTTCATTCCAGCTTGAAATTGACGAACAAACAGGATTCGAAGAGAAAGTAATCTCTGAATCCAGAAATAAGAAAGCCGTACCTACCCTGAAAGTGGTAGACTCTAAAGGAGTTGAGCAAAAAGCTTACAACTTACCGGTAGGAGCCCACTTAATGGTTAACGATGGTGAAAAAATTAAGGCTGGTAAAGTCTTAATCAAGATCCCAAGAAAATCTGCAAAAGCAGGGGATATCACCGGAGGTCTTCCGAGAGTTACCGAATTATTCGAAGCAAGAAACCCTTCAAACCCAGCGGTTGTTACTGAAATCGACGGGGTAGTTTCTTACGGAAAAATCAAGAGAGGTAACCGTGAACTTATTGTTGAGGCTAAAACTGGAGAAAGAAAAATTTACTTGGTAAAACTTTCCAACCAGATTCTTGTTCAGGAGAATGACTTCGTAAGAGCAGGTTCTCCACTTTCTGACGGTTCTATCACACCGGAAGATATCTTGAGAATTAAAGGTCCAACTGCCGTTCAGGAATACTTAGTAAACGAAATTCAGGAAGTTTACCGTCTACAGGGGGTAAAAATCGACGACAAGCACTTCGAAATTATCGTAAGACAGATGATGACGAAAGTATCTATCGTAGATGGAGGTGATACTCAATTCCTTGAAGGAGCTCTTGAACATAAGTATGACTTCCTGGAAGAAAACAACAGAGTATTCGGTCTTAAAGTAGTAGTAGATGCTGGTGATTCTAAAGAATTCAAGCCAGGTCAGATGATTACTGCAAGAGAATTAAGAGACGAAAACTCTAAGTTGAAGCGTGAAGATTTAGCATTGGTAGAAGTAAGAGAAGCTCTTCCTGCTACTGCAACTCCGGTACTGCAAGGTATTACAAGAGCTGCCCTTCAAACTAAGTCATTCATGTCTGCAGCATCATTCCAGGAAACAACTAAAGTTCTTAACGAAGCAGCAGTTGCTGGTAAGATAGACGATCTTAACGGTCTTAAAGAAAATGTAATTGTAGGTCACAGAATCCCTGCAGGTACAGGTCTTAAAGAATATCAGAACGTTATTGTTGGTTCTAAGAAAGAATTCGAAGACCTTAACTAAAATTAATGATTTGAAATTTGGGATTTGAAATTATTTTTATATTTTCACAATCTCAAATTTCGAATTTTAAAAACATAATTTATAACAATGGACAACAATCAAAATCCACAAGACGGAAACATCAACATCGAATTAAACGAAATGGTAGCGGCTGGTATCTATGCTAACCTTGCATTGGTAAACCACTCTCCATCTGAATTTGTAGTAGACTTTATTCAGTTGATGCCAGGTGTTCAGCAGGCTAAAGTAAGATCAAGAGTAATTCTTGCTCCACTTCACGCTAAAAGAGTGTTAAACGCTCTTCAACAGAACATCGCTAACTACGAGCAACAGTTCGGAGAAATCAAAGAAGTTGAGCCTTTCGTATTAGGAGGAAACAACGTTCAAGCTTAAGATTTCTTTTGTAATCATATAATTGCCCCGGATTTATCCGGGGCTTTTTGTTTTTTAATTAAAAAAAATAAGCATTTTAATTAAAAAACAAAAAACGCTCAAATAGGTATTTTATATATTTATGTTATTTTTACATGTATATCTATAATATATTTGTTTTTTATTGAATTATAACATCACTGAAATTCATATTGGATTTGTCTAATTGTTAATTTTCTTTAATGAGGTGAAAATATGTAGTAGGCATATATCAATTTTATATCTTTGTTTAAGAAAAAGCAGAAAATATAAGATATGATTGATAACTCGTTCGCTGTAAGTAAATTTGGCTTTTTGGGTGCCGAATTTTTATCGGAGCTTGAAAAACATGCTGTTGCTGTTGATATAAAAGCAAAAACAGAGATCATAAGAGAAGGACAGAAGAATAAATTTGTTCCTTTCCTCATAAAAGGCTCTATCAAAGTCTTTACCTTAAATGACGGAAGAGAACTGATCTACTATTATATCAAACCGAAAGATAGCTGTCTCATGACCTTTTCATCCATTCTGACAGATTATATCAGCAGGGTATATGCCATCGCAGAAGAAGATTCGCAAGCGATTCTTATTCCCGTTTCTGTCATGCACGAATGGCTTATAAGGTTTCCTGAAATTAATAAGCTCTTTTACCATGAATATGACCGGAGATTTTCAGAAGTGATGAATATGGTGAACGATGCTGTTTTTCACAGACTGGATAAGAGGGTTCTGAACTATATCAAACAACAGATTGTATCCACAGGAAACAACCCTATTAAGATTACCCATCGTGAAATTGCCAACAGTTTGGGGACTTCAAGAGAAGTGGTAAGCAGAGTTTTGAAAAAAATTGAAAGCGAAGGTGAAATTATGCAGACCAAAGAAGGAATAAAAGTTCCTGTAAATGAAAATGTTAGAACGGTCTAATTTCAATTGTTTGAAAAGTTTATTTCTATTATTGATAAAAACAATTTGACTGGTGACTTTTATCACCTATTTTTGAATTGAGAACTCAATAAGTTTGTCATATCATAATTTAATTCAAATTGTATATGACAAAAACTCTCTTATTTTTGTCAATGTTTTCTTCAGGTCTTGTCTTTGCACAGGAAGACCTGCTGAAAGATATTGACACGGTTAAAACCAATACAGAAACCTCACAACCTGCTTTCAAAGCCCTTCAGATTGTAACAGGACAATCTACAAAACTTGCAGCCAAAAAAGAATGGTACATTATCGTTGCCCATAGATTTGGTGATATAAGCGCTGGATTTAAAGACTTTTTCGGTCTTGATCATGCTTCCACCAAATTAGGTGTTATCTATGGTATTTCAGACGCAATATCTGTAAGCCTTTCCAGAGAAACCAATATGAAAACATTTGAAGGAGCAGTGAAATACAGATTGATAAAACAAAGTGAAAACTTCCCGGTGGATATTGTGGGGTATAACGTAATGGGAGCCAATACTGAACTGGATAAGGACACTTATCCTCACCTTACATTCAGTGACAGGCTTTCTTATCTTACCCAGGCATTGATCTCAAGAAGATTCAGTGATAAGCTTTCAGTACAGCTTACGCCTTCATTTGTTCATAAAAACCTTTACGAACCTACCATTGAAAACAAAAACCAGTTTCTGGCAGGTTTGGGAGGACGCTATAAAATTTCAAAACGAGTTTCTGTGAATGCAGAATACTTTGTGAATTTTGACGATCACAGTTTTTATAAAAACCCTTTATCGTTGGGCGTAGATATAGAAACCGGAGGACATGTGTTCCAGCTTTTACTGACAAACTCCCAGATTAATTCTGATATCGGATATCTTACCAATGCCACAGGAGCATGGGGAAAGGGACATATTTTCTTTGGGTTTAATCTTTACAGAGTTTTTTAATATGAAAAAGCTAACATCCTTATTGATATTGTCGTCAGCAATCATACTAACGGCTTGTGACAGCAGAACTTACGAAGAGATTTCTGATAATACACCCATCACAGCACCTGTAAAATATACAGCAGATGTAAAACCAATTGTGGATAACAGCTGTATAGGCTGTCATTCTGCGGGAAGTTTTAAACCTCTCGTTACTTATGATCAGGTAAAGAATAATATAGACGGAATTCTGGACCGTATCCAAAGACCTAATGGCGATCCCGGGAAAATGCCTCAGGGAGGATCATTATCTGCCGCTCAGATCAATATTTTCATCAAATGGAAAGCTGACGGATTAAATGAAAATTAAAATAAATGATTATGAAAAAATTAGCATTATTAAGCGTATTACTTCTCTCTGCGGGATACGCTTCGGCACAGAAATATAGCTCCAAAACAGGAAAAGTAACTTTTGAAGCATCAGTACCTCTGTTTGACGATATCTTTGCCCAGGATGATAATAATATTGTGATTCTGAATGCAGATAACGGTGAAATGGCATCTGTTTCAACCGTTAAAAACTTTCATTTTAAAACAAAATTAATGGAAGAGCATTTCAATGAAAGCTACGCTGAATCTGCAAAATATCCGAAAACTACTTTCAAAGGGAAAATTGTCAACTTTGATAAAACAAAACTTACCACAAGTCCTCAGAAATATACCGTTCAGGGAACGCTAAACTTCCATGGGGTAGACAAGGCTGTTACTTCTTCTGCCACATTATACGCAAAAGACGGCAAAATCTATATGCAGGGTGGATTTGTAGCCAGACCGGTAGATTATAAAGTGACCATTCCAAAAATGGTAACCAAGAAAGTGGCTGAAAATGTCAACATCGAATATAACTATGTAATGGTAAAACAATGAGAAATATAATCTTAGTATTGGGACTGTTCCTGAGTTCATTGTTATCTGCTCAGGAAAAAGCGAAATCAATATTTGATATTGCCAGAAGCGGAACGGTTGCTGAAGTACAGGAACTGATGAAACAAAATCCGGATGTGATCAATCAAACCAATGAATACGGATTTTCACCCCTTATTCTGGCCTGTTACAGAGGAAATACAGACGTTGCCGATTTTCTGATTGAAAATGTAAAAGATGTCAATTACAAAAGCCGTGAAGGAACGGCATTGGCAGGTCTTGCGATTAAATACAACAAAGACCTTGTAGAACATCTGCTTAAGAAAAAAGCAGATCCCAATATTGCAGATGAAACAGGATACACCCCTTTATTCTGGGCTGTAAAATCCGGAAATAAAGATCTGGTAGAACAGCTGCTGAAGTATAAAGCAGATAAAACAAAGAAAGATTCAATGGGAATGACCCCTTTCGAATATGCATTACAAACCAATAACAAGGAAATTATTAATCTTTTAAAAAATTGATATGAAAAAAACTCTACTAGCGCTAAGCGTACTTCTTGCCAATTTCGCATTGGCACAGTTTTCGTCAGGAACGGTAAACTTACCGGCAACTTCCATGACGGTGAAATTAGATACAACTCCTTCAGGAGTAACGATTACGGTAACAGGTGACAGCAACTCTATGATGGGAATAGGTTTTGGAACTACCGGGATGGCTGCGGGATCAGACGGATTTATTTATAACTCTTCTGCCAATAGAGACTATTCGTTCAATAATGTTCCTAATGCACCCTCGGCCGATGCATCTCAGGACTGGACAGAAACTTCGAACACCGTATCCGGATCTACAAGAACTGTAGTGGCAACAAGGTCACTTACAGGTGGAACAGGAGATTTTGCCATTGCCAATGCTGCGGGAACCATCAATATTTTCTATGCTCGTAAAAGTGGAGGAACTTCTTTAGGATATCATGATGCAGGACGAGGATATGCAACATTGACGATGACAGCTGCCACTTTATCCACCAATGAAATTACAGCTGATAGCAAAAAGGTAAATCTATATCCTAATCCGGCAAAATCAACCGTTAATTTCAAAAATTCTGACAAAATAAAATCCGTTGATATCTACGAAGCAACAGGCAGAAAAGTATTGTCAGTAAAACCAGATGGAGAAAGCATCAGTATTGAAAATCTGAAATCAGGAAGTTACTATCTTGAAATTCAGCTTAAAGACGGAAGTACATCTTATGAAAAACTGATC
Organism: Chryseobacterium sp. 2VB; assembly: GCF_005503635.1. Taxonomy (NCBI): domain Bacteria; kingdom Pseudomonadati; phylum Bacteroidota; class Flavobacteriia; order Flavobacteriales; family Weeksellaceae; genus Chryseobacterium; species Chryseobacterium sp. 2VB. The sequence goes on along the minus strand of NZ_SCNC01000012.1, from coordinate 18,924 downwards.
AAAGAATAATTTTTCAGAAAAAACACACCTCAATATTTTTTAAACAGATACCTCTGATTTTTCAGGGGTATCATTTTTTCTTAAAGTCCCAATTTCAGGGTGATTGCTTTAAAATTCTTATATTTGTATGTATCCTGATTCTTAATAAAGGAAAATTTTTTGACCTTATAATTTTTACGATCCTATGGAATTCAAAACCTTAGCTGATATCACAATAGATGAACTTTTATCAGTATTCAATTACTCATTTTCTGATTATGTTGTTCCTTTTCACTTGACAAAAGAAGTGCTTGTTTCAAAAATTGCAGCAGAAAAATTAGATCTGAGTTTGTCTGCCGGAGCATTTGAAGAGGGGAAACTGGTTGCCTTTATCCTTCAGTCTGAAAAAATTGAAAACGGGGAGAAAATTATTTACAATGGCGGTACAGGAGTAGTTCCGGAAAGCAGAGGCAAGGGATTGGTGAGAAAAATGTATGATTTTATCATTCCTGTTTTAAAGGATAGAAATGCCAATACCTTATTGCTTGAAGTGATTGAAGGAAATCAGCCTGCCATCAGAGCTTATGAAAATCTCGGGTTTACGATTGTACGAAGATTACTTTGCTTCAACGGAAGTATTCAGCAGGGAAAAGAAAATGCTGAGGTTTCTATTAAGGATTTGAAAGAATTTCAATGGGAGTTGTTATGTTCATTCTGGGATATTGAACCTTCATGGCAGGGATCAGTTTTCGTATTGGAACCGATGCCTGAAAATTATGTGACTTTAGGTGCTTATGAAAGGGAAAAGCTCGTCGGATATATTGTTTATGGTCCTGCATCGAAAAAAGTATATCAGTTTGCTGTAGATAAGAATTACAGAAATAAGGGAATTGGTACAAAGCTCTTTAATGCTATCAGAGAAAAAAATAACGGGCAGGCGATAGCGTTAAACAATGTGGATGATTCTTCAGAAAGTACAGATAAGTTTCTTAGCGAAAAAATAGGACTGAACAACTGGCTGTCACAATTTGAAATGAAAAGGTCTATTTAACAGCGATTAATTTTGATTCAAACAAAATAAGAGGTTTTAATATACTTTTAATCTCTTAAACTTTTCAGGGAGAAGGATAGGATGTAACTTTGCCGAAAATTTTTAAAATAATGAAGCGAGGAATCCATTTTTTACTGCTGCTCATTTCCTTTACGGCTTTTGCCCAGCAGGCCAATATTGATACTGCCCAGGTTGTAATACCAGGAAGACAAAACAGTACTGAAGCACAGTCGAAACCTTATGTGATTATGATATCAACGGATGGTTTCCGTTATGATTATGCTAAGAAATATAATGCTGAAAATCTTTTAAAACTGGCTAATGGCGGTGTAAAGGCTGAAGCAATGATTCCAAGCTATCCAAGTATTACTTTCCCCAACCACTGGAGTCTTATCACAGGGCTTTATCCTTCCCATCATGGCCTGATTGATAATTTTTTCTATGATTATAAGAGAAAAGAAGGATATGCGATGAGCAATAAGAAAAATGCTGAGGACGGAAGCTGGTATGGAGGAACTCCGCTTTGGGGGCTTGCTGAAAAACAGGGAATGGTGTCGGCCTCTTTAATGTGGGTAGGATCTGCCAGCGATGCAGGAGGGATGAGACCCACTTATTATTATCCATATCACGAAAAGTTCACACCTTCCGAAAAGGTAGAAAAAGTGGTAAACTGGCTGAAACTGCCTGAAGATAAAAGACCTCATTTTATTTCATTGTACTTCCCGGAAGTAGATGGGAGCGGGCATCATTTTGGTCCTGATGCGAAAGAAACGGAAATAGCTGTTCATCTGATAGATCAGGCTATTGGTGATCTTGTTCAGAAAGTAAATGGATTAGGATTGAAAAATGTCAACTTTGTTTTTGTTTCCGATCACGGGATGATTAAAGTAGACGGCGGTACACCTTTGGAAATTCCTGCTCTTCTTTTTGATAAAAACAGATTTGATTTTTATAATTCCCAGACTTTACTAAGAGTCTACGTTAAAAACCCTGATGAGGTAAAAGCAGTTTATAAACAACTGAAAGCCAATAAAACAGACGACTACGAAGTATATCTGGATAAAAAGCTTCCCAGATACCTGCATTTCGCTACAAGGGATGACCAGTACAACAGAATAGGACAGATTCTTCTGATTCCGAAAGCACCAAAGATTTTCCTGGAGAAAGGTAAGAAAACATCTGTTGGAAAACACGGCTATAACCCTAAAGTGGTACCGGAAATGAAAGCTACTTTCTTTGCCTGGGGACCAGAATTTAAAAACAATCTGGTGATTGATGAATTTGCGAACATCAATGTTTATCCTTTGGTGGCTGAGGTTTTAGGATTAAAAATCGATCAGCCTATTGATGGAAAATTAAAAGTTCTAAAAGAAGCCCTGAAAGAGAAGAAATAATTCTTAAGGCTTAAAATATAATAGTAAAAAAACAGTTTCGGCGCACCTTTGGTGCGCCGAAACTAATTTTATTAGTCTTTAAAAAGACAAAAGAAATTAAAATTGAGAAGCAAAATCCTTTGCAAAATCTTCTAATTTAACACTTCCTGTAACCGGAGAACAGTGATCAATAAAATCTTTCTGTACAACACCGGTTCTTATTCCTCTTCCCATTTCAACATATAGCTTGGCCATATCTTCAGGGAGTCCGGCCTGCAGCATTCCGTTTAAAGAATCTTCATCAGAGAACTCTACCCATGGAAGTTCCGGCTTATTAACAGCAGAACCCAAAACTTTAGCAAAATCAGAGGCTTTTCTTATATCGCTTACAATATATCTGATCGTATTGGTATTTCCGTCGTTTACCAGTTCTTTGTCAGCAGCTTTCGCAATATCAGTTGGATGTACAACCGGTACTTCAATACTTGCAGGATAATTTGCTCCAATGATTCCTGCATTTTGAATCAAAGGAATATCATTGAAAAAGTTATTATAAAAGTATCCGGCTCTTAAAAAAGTAAAAGAAGTGTTCTCTGCTTCATTATATATTTTTTCAATATTGTGAAGACCTGCAATCGGGCCGTTTTCTACCGGAGATTCAGCGCCTACACTGCTTAACATTACAGCTCTTTTTACATTAGCTTTTTTTAAAGCTTCCGCATAATTTTTCCCTGCATTGGTAGTATTTTCTACAATTTTATCAGGGCTGATAGCCGGAGGAGTCATTACAAAAACCGCATCAGCCCCTTCAAAAGTCTGAGTTAAAAAGTTAACATCTGTGATAGATCCTATGGCTGGCGTGGCACCCATCGATTCAATATCCTGTTTTCTTGCCTCGCTGCTGCTTACTACTGTAATATCGTGCCCTTCTGCAATTAACTGTTGGGCTAATGGCTTAGCTACATTTCCTAGTGATCCTGTGATTACAATTTTCATATGTGAATATTTTTTTATTTCTGAGAACAAAGTTATATTTGTACTTACTTTTATACAAGTACTTACCCTAAAGTATGTAATTATGACAGCCATCAAAGAAAGTTCAACTATCCAGGAAAACAGAAAGACGGTACAGGATTGTCCTGTAATGTATGTTATGGAAAGGATCGGTGGATTCTGGAAACCTATTATCCTGTTCAATCTTTCCACAGGAGAAAAAAGATACAGTGAATTGAAAAAAGCAATTCCGGCCGTAACAGAAAAAATGCTCATCCAGCATTTGAAACAGCTTGAAACCGACGGACTCATTATCAGAACAGCAAAACCTGTAGTACCGCCTCATGTGACGTATAAACTAAGTGACGCAGGGAATGAACTGGCCCCCGTGATTGATGCCATGGCAGCCTGGGCATTTCAGGATATGGAAAGAAATGATAATAAATGTGCTGAAGGAAACAGATATATAACGAATCAGGATCAGAATGCTTTCAGCCAGAATCTTAAAAAATAAAAACAGGCTCTTCAATCCGAAGAGCCTGTTTCTGTTACTATTCTATCAAAGAATTATAAAGACTGCATATCAATCACGAAACGGTATTTTACATCGCTTTTAAGCATTCTTTCATATGCATTGTTGATATCCTGCATTTTAATCAGCTCGATATCAGATACGATATTATGTTTTCCACAGAAATCTAACAGTTCCTGGGTTTCTGCAATACCTCCGATCAAAGATCCTGCTACAGAACGGCGTTGGAAGATCATAGGTCTTGTACTTACCTGCGTTTCCTGGAATTCACCAACGAATCCTACAAGAACCAGAGTTCCATTCAGAGAAAGAGTCTGCATATAAGGATTGATGTCATGTTCGTAAGGTACCGTATCGATGATAAGGTCAAATTTACCTTTTACAGCATCCATTTGGGAATCATCCGTAGAGATTACTACGTGATCTGCTCCAAGCTGTTTCGCATCATCCGTTTTTCCCGGAGTTCTTGAGAATAAAGTAACTTCTGCTCCCAGTCCTTTTGCTAGTTTAATAGCCATATGACCTAAACCGCCTAATCCTACAACGGCTACTTTTGAACCCGGACCAGCGTTCCAGTGTCTTAACGGTGACCATGTGGTAATCCCTGCGCACAGAAGGGGTGCTACTGCTGCCAGATCTAAGTTTTCAGGAACACTTAAAACAAAATGTTCATCAACAACTACTTTTTGAGAATATCCTCCAAAAGTATGACCTCCAAGATGCTTATCTTTTCCGTTATAAGTCCCTGTAAATCCATTCTGGCAGTATTGCTCCAGATCGTGCTGACAACTGTCGCAATGTCCGCATGAATCCACCATGCATCCTACTGCTGCCAGATCTCCCGCTTTAAATTTGGAAACCTCACTTCCTACTTTGGTAATTCTTCCTACAATTTCATGCCCCGGAACTACAGGATATAAAGATCCGCCCCAGTCGTTTCTGGCTGTATGAAGGTCAGAGTGGCATACCCCGCAGTATAGAATTTCAATTTCTACATCTTTTGAGGTGACTTCTCTTCTTTCAATATTCATTTCTTTCAGATCTGCCGTGGTAGACTCTGCACCATAAGCTTTTACTGTGATTGTACTCATTTTTATATTTAGTTTATTTAGGGTTATAAATGTTATAAATTATGATATTCAATATGAACCTATGCTGTTCCTTAAGAGAACTAATCCGGAAAAGCTTTTCCCTTTTTGAGGAATGTCCGTATTAAAACTTTCTATAACGATACAAAAGTCGAAACTTTCCTGTAAACAAAACTTATACAGATTACCGAATTACTTACCAATTTTACTGGCACCATTTCAGTTACAAATGAAAGTGGTAATTTTGAATAGTAATAAAAATGTACTTCATGGAAAATCAGAAGGTTGAAATTTACAACAGTGTTTCGGAATACAATAAAATGGCCAATCATGAAACCCTGCATCCGCTGGTGAGTATTATTGATTTTTCCAAATCTGATCCTATCTGCCAGCACCAAAGAAAATTCGGGTTTTATACCGTTTTTCTGAAAGATGTAATGTGCGGAGATATGCAGTATGGGAAACACAGCTACGATTATCAGGAAGGAACTTTAGTTTTTATTGCTCCCGGACAGACGTATGGAATTTATAATAATGACAGATTTATCCAGCCCGCAGGTTTTGCCCTTATTTTTCATCCGGATTTAATTAAAGGAACCAACTTAGGGAAGAATATGAAAGACTATTCCTTCTTCTCTTATGATGTGCATGAAGCGCTTCATCTCTCAGAAAAAGAAAGGGAAGTAGTGCTGGATTGCTTTAAAAATATTAAACTGGAGCTGGAACAAGCTATTGATAAGCATAGTAAATCTTTAATTGTTAATAATATTGAACTCTTTCTGAACTACTGCATGCGTTTTTATGACCGCCAGTTTATTACAAGAGATCACATCAACCAGGGAGTCATCGGGAAATTTGAAAATCTGGTGGATGATTATTTAAAATCTGAAAATCCCAAAAATATAGGTTTTCCAATGGTCAATTATTTTGCAGAAAAGCTGAATTTATCTGCCAATTATTTCGGAGATCTGATCAAAAAAGAACTGGGAATTTCAGCTCAGGAGTTTATCCACAATAAACTGATTGATATAGCCAAAGAACAGATTCTGGATCAGACAAAAACAATAAGTGAAATTTCTTATGATTTAGGATTTAAATATCCACAGCATTTTACAAGACTTTTTAAAACCAAAGTAGGGATTTCTCCCAGCGAATATAAAATCCTGAACTAGTCTTTTAACACTAATAACACTAATTTTTTCACGAATAACACAATAATTGTTTGTGAATATTTGTGCCTGCATTTGTGGAATTTGTGTTTAGATTTTTTCAACACGAATAACACTAATTTTTTTCACAAATAACACAATGATGGTTTGTGAATATTTGTGCCTGCATTTGTGATATTTGCGTTTAAATAATTAAATTTAAAGAGAAAAGTTTTCACATTTGTAAAGATGACACCCAATCAGCAGAATACCACTATTTTCGAGACTCGTTTCGGAAAAATTTTAGCCTTAAAAGAAAATGGAATTATCAGAGCCAGAAGTATCCGTTATGCCCATTCTGAAAGATTTAAAAAACCAGTCGCTGTAGAAACCTCTCTATCTTCAATCATTATTTCTCCGGAAAAAACTCCGGTGTGCCCGCAGGCTTTAAGTCCGCTTGTAGAAAAAATGATCGGAGCGACACCTGTTGAAAGTTTTGGAGCAGATGAATCTACCCAATACCTTTCCATAACCCGGCCTGAAACAATTTCTAAAAATGAAAAACTTCCTGTGGTGGTCTGGATCCATGGAGGCTCTCATGAAATAGGCTGTGGAGATCTGGCTACAGCCGATCCCGCCGAATGGGTAAAAGAACAGCATATTATCGTTGTGAGTGTTTCATATCGTCTGGGATTATTTGGATTTTTAGGGGGAGATGAAAAAAGACCTGCCAATTTAGGACTGTTGGATATCATCGAAGCACTAAAGTGGATCAAAAACAATATAGCTGATCTGGGAGGCGATGAAAATAATATTACCCTTCTCGGACAGTCTTCAGGAGGCGATGCTATTGCCCATTTAATGATATCAGAAGGTGTGGAGGGCTTATTCCAGCGTGTGATTATTCAGAGTGCTCCCCTGGGATTACGCCATAAAAGACAAAAAATGTCGGCAGAATTTCTGAAAAAAACAGAAATATTGAAAGATGAAACCGATGTTTTAAAAATGATGGACGAATATAAAGTATTGGTACCCTCTGTAATAAAATATGGTTTGAAAGCAGCAATGCCTTTTGGTACTCAATACGGACATTTTCCTTTGTGTAAAGAAGACGAATCTGTGAAAATGTGGAAAAAAAACGCTCAGAAATATGATGTTCTGATTGGCTTAAATAATGATGAAACTGCTTTTTATCTTAAAACTTCAGAGGCCTTGAATAAATACTTCGGAAAAGGATTGGGTTTAAAACTCATGGATAAAACAGTTGAAAAAACGACTGCGCTTATCTACGGAAATCCGGCAAGACAGTTTGCGAGGAACCTGGCTGAAGCCGGTGGAAATGTCTATCTCTTCAGGATTTATTCAAAATTGAAAGATAATCACATTGGAGCACCACATTGTATAGATCTCCCATTGATTTTTGGTAACGAGGCAGCCTGGAAATCTTCCGAACTGCTGAAAGATATTCCCTGGAGCCGTATTCATGAAAATGGTGTAAAATTACGGGCACTTTGGGCAGAATTTGCCAGAACCGGAAAAATAGCTGACACCTCAGAAAGACCGGAAATCCTGGAACTGCGAAAGATGTAATAATAAATCCAACTTTAGGAAATCTCTAATCTTAACCGAAATCCAACTGAAGATGTAAACATTCCCATCCTTTGGAGGGGTGGCAAAAATTCGAAAAATTTTTGACGGGGTGGCTCATCATATTCTCAATATTTATCTTTAATAATGAAAATTGTATATACTAAATCAGGTAGTTAGTATTAAATGTTTATTCATAATTATAATTTTTAATGTATATTTATTATCTAAACCATAAAAAATAATAATTATGAAAACAAACAGAGACTTCAAAGTAAGAAAACTGAACCGTCAGGAATTAAAGAGTTTAAAAGCCGGAGATATCAACAGAGACAGAGTATGCTGTACTTCCAACGAAGAAGGGTATTGTTGTGAATGGGCTATAGATGTTTGGAATTGCAGATATATTTACTGCTAAATCTTAAAGACCCTTGTCAAGGTTCCAAACCTTGACAAGGGGTTTCTGGTTAAATTAATTTCATTCAGGAATCCAAACACTCACATTTCCTGCGGGAACAGGGAAATTTCCCCATCCGTTTTCATCAATAATTACTTTTTCTTCGAATCTTTTCAGCAGGTCTTTAAACTTTTTTCCGGCATAAAGTTTTCCTACTTCCATAGGCTTATTGTAGGCATCTTTATTACTTAAAACGACTGCACATCCACTATGTTTTTCATCTCCTGTACGAACCCATCCAAGACAGTTGGCATCCTCAAAATAATCATGCTGCTCACCATAGGCGTGTTCTTTTCTGGCTTTTAATAATTCTTCAATTCCATCAATTTTAGGCATGAATATTTCCTGATCGTTGCCCTCTCTGTCCTTATCCGTATAATGAGCACCATAAAGATCAGGATAGAAAACACATGGATAACCGTCTTTTCTCAATAAAATAAGAGCATAGGCAAGTGGCTTGAACCATGGCTCTACAGGAGCTTCAAGATCCTGTAAAGGCTGTGTATCATGATTGGCTACCAAACTTACCGAATGTAGGGGATCTGCCTGGGTAAGGGTTTCATCAAAAATTCTTCGGAGATCATAAGAATCACCTTCTCTGGAAGCTGTATGAAAGTTATTTTGCAAAGAACTGTCGAAAAGACTCATGCAGCCTTCCGTCACTTCAATATACTTTTGAAGTAAATGAAGATATCCCGGAGCCCAGTATTCGCCTACAGCAAAAATGTTTTTCCCGGAATTGGAGCGGAGCAGAGTGAGCCATTCTTTATAGAAATCAAATGAAATGTGCTTTAAAGCATCCAGTCTCACGCCGTCAAAATCTGTCTGGTCAAAATACCACTTTGCCCAATGGTTGAGTTCTTCCCGTACAAAAGGATTCCGGTGTTCGATGTCATTATACATCAGGTAATCATAATTTCCTTTTTCATCATCAATCATTTCCTCCCAGTCATTTCCATATTCGGATTGGATTTTAAAGATATGAGAGTCCATACCCTCGGCATAATCTACACCGCTGAAGCAGGTGAAGTTCCATTCAAAATCAGAATATTTTTTTCCTCTTCCGGGAAAGGTAAATTTAGTATAAGATTCTATTTCGATGACATCGGAAATCACTTTTTCCCTGTTTTCCTCATCTACTTTTACGACTTTAAATTTTTCAAGCTCATCACCTCCGGCTTTATGTCCCAGAACAATATCTACAATGACTTGTATATTTTGTTTCTTTAAGGCTTTGATAGCTTTTATATAATCGTTTTTAGTGCCGTATTTGGTAGGAATAGTTCCCTTCTGGTCAAATTCTCCGAGATCATACAGATCATAGGCATCATAACCAATCGAGTAACCGCCATTTGTTCCTTTATAGGCTGGAGGGAACCATACAGAAGTAATTCCAAGTTTTGCCAGATATTTTGCCTGTTTTTCGGCTTCTTTCCACAACTTTCCGTCTCCTTCAGAATACCAGTGAAAAAACTGAATCATGGTTGGGTTCATAAATTTGCTGATTTGATTGATACAAGATAGTAAAAAAATATGATCTATTCATTTTCAAATTCCTCAAACGGGATTTTTAGTTGAACGGAAACCTGTTTCTTTTCTTCCGTATTCAGTTGGGAAAGAGACAATCCGAGCAGCCGGACAGCTTTATCAAACGGCCGGAGTTCCCATAGTTTTTTTCCGGTGTTGTAGTACTGTTCCGGCGAAGAGAAATAATCCTCTTTCGTAATGCTTCTTGTAAAAAGAGAGAAATCTTTATATTTTATTTTTAATGTTAAAGTTCTTCCGAGAATATTATTTTTCTGTAATCTCTGATGAATTTCTTCAGCCAGGCTTTCCAGCTTTTCATTGATCTGCTGCTCGTCAAGAAGATCTTCAAAAAAAGTTCTTTCCACGGCTACGCTTTTCTGAATCCGGTGAGGCTTCACTTCGGATGTATGAATTCCGCGAACCACATTATAATAATGCTGGCCGGATTTTCCAAAAAGCCTTATCAGATCTTCTAGTGATCTCTTTTTTAAATCTTTTCCTTTATAAATTCCTAAACTAAACATTTTGTTAGCCGTAACCTTTCCAACCCCATAAAATTTTTCTACGGGCAATTCTTCCAGGAATTGTTCCATTTTATCAGGATGAATGGTTTTCTGGCCATTAGGTTTATTGATGTCAGAAGCAACTTTAGCCAGAAACTTATTCACTGAAATTCCTGCAGAAGCTGTTAATCCGGTCTGTTCAAAAATTTTCTGGCGGATTTCTTTGGCGATGAGGTTGGCAGATTCCATTCCTTTTTTATTTTCGGTGACATCCAGATAAGCTTCATCCAGAGACAGAGGTTCTACCAGATCCGTATATTCATAGAAAATTTCCCGGATCTTTTTCGAGATTTCTTTGTATCGGGCAAAGCGGGGAGGAACAAAAATAAGCTGCGGACATTTTTCTTTGGCTGTTTTACTGGGCATGGCAGATCGGACACCAAATTTTCTGGCTTCATAGCTTGCTGCTGCCACTACACCACGGTGTTGTCCTCCTACGGCGATGGGCTTGCCTTTCAGTGTGGGATTATCATGTTGCTCCACAGAAGCATAGAATGCATCCATATCCACATGAATAATTTTACGAAGAGGCAAAGAAAAATCCATATACAAAGATATGGATTCCTTTATTGACGGTAAATTTTTTATATGATGGAAGTGTGAAGCGGGAGGCTGGAAGTTAATAAGGACGATATAGAAATTGATGACCTGTTTATTGAAAATTAATTAAAAAAAATCACAGGCTATTCTTAGTGCATAGACTACTTCCAGCTTCAATCTTCCAGCTTCCTGCATTTACTTCTTCAGTCTCATGGTGAGAAGATGAGGTTCAAATCCTGCTTTTTCATACGCTTTTATGGCAGATTCATTCTGAGCATATACGTCCAGCCTTACCTCAGTCATTCCCCTTGATTTTGACCAGGAAATGAGTTCATCGGTAATCACTTTATTGATTCCTTTTCCCCTGTGCTCAGGTTTTACGTACATAAAGCCCAGATAAGCATATTCTTTAAACTGATAATAATCTTTCTCTGCTTTTTTGATCAGGGCATATCCTGAAGCAATAATTTCATTATCCTCTTCAGCAACAATTACGGTTGCTTGCGGAGATTGTATTAAATGTTTCAAATCATAATAATGAATCTCTCCTTCAATCAATGTACTGTTGAAAGGTCTTTCGGCAGTAACAACTCCCTGTTCAAATTTTAAAAGGATTTCTAAATCCTTTTCTGTGGCTTCTCTTGTGATCATGGTGTTATATAAATAAAATTTTAAAACTCATTGAAAATTAAAATTTCCAATGAGTTTTTATGTTGTTAAAGTTAAGGATAACTATTGTAAAAGTTTGTCGATGGTTTGTTGAAGTTCAGGATCTTCAGGAGATATTGCATAATATTTTGCAATGGAAGACTTCTGATCAATCACCATATATCTCGGGATCCAGTTAAGGTCTACATAATTATTGAAATCATTTTTCCAGCCTGTGGAAAACCAATAATTTTCTTTGTCTTTCATATCAAATCTTTCCATACTTTTTTCAAACCCTTCTTTTGAACGGTCTAATGACAGGAATACAAAATCAATATTCTTATTATGTTCTTCTAATTCCTTCGCTTTTGGCAGCGCATTTAAGCAGTCTCTGCACCATCCTGCCCAAAAATCAATGACCAAAACTTTCCCTTTATGCTGATCCAGAATCTGTTGTATGGTAACGGTTTTCCCTTCTTCATCTTCCAGCTTCTGCTGTAAAGCTTCTTTTGAAAATCCTGTTTTAAGGACAGCAGGTGCTTTTTGTGAATAACTTATCCCAAAAATACCCATCATAAAAATTAATATCAGCTTTTTCATTTCGTACAATTTCATGGGTACAAATCTAAACAATGAATTGGAATCTGAAACTGATTTCCGGTGAATTAGGAAAAATTTATAATATTGATGGATTCTATGGAATAGGAGAGTGAGAGTGTGAAAACCACCCCCGTCAAAAATTCTTTGAGTTTTTGCTACCCCTCCAGAGGATGGGAATATTACGTCTTCAGTTGCAGTATTAGGTTATTTTTACTGATAGTTTTTAATCAGGCCTTTGACAACGGCAATTACATTGGGCATAGCTTTGTTGGCTGCATTTAAAACTTCTTCGTGGGAAACGGCAAAAGCGACATCCGGTCCGCCAAGGTCTGTGATCACGGAAATACAGAAAACATCCATTCCCATATGTCTGGCAACTATAACTTCGGGAACGGTGCTCATTCCTACCATATCCCCACCAATAGCTTTAATCATGCCATATTCGGCCGGGGTTTCAAAGGTTGGTCCTTGTAGTGCCACATAAACTCCCTGATGAATTTTAATATGATGATCTGCAGCTGCCTGTTCCGCTGTGGCAATCATTTTTTTGTTATAAGGTTCGCTCATATCTACAAAACGAGGTCCGAGCTCATCTATATTTTTTCCTCGTAAAGGATGCTCGGGCATCATGTTGATATGATCTTTCAGAATAACGATGTCTGCAACATTGTAAGCCGGGTTTACACCACCGCAGGCATTGGAAAGAATAAGATTTTGAATACCCAGCAGATTGAAAACTCTCACCGGGAATGTTACGGTTTCCATCGAATGTCCTTCATAATAATGGAAACGTCCGCTCATCATCAGTACTTTTTTTCCTTCCAGAATTCCGTAAATCAGTTTTCCGGTATGTCCGGCCACTGTAGTTTGCGGAAAATGAGGAATATCTTTGTACTCTAAAACATGGATCTGTTCTACTTCATTCTGTAATTTTCCCAGTCCGGATCCTAAAACCACTGCAAAATCAGGGGTTCCCTGAATGATATTTTTAATGAAATCTGCAGTTTCTTTAATTTTTTCTAACATAATCTAAGATGATTTGATTGAATTCTTCTTTCTTATCAATCAGTACATTGATAGGCCAGTAGTAAACAATTTCTCTAAGATAGTCAAAAGTTTTCAGACGCACATAGTCTTTTTCTGTGGTTAATATCAGTTTATATTCTCCTAATTTTTTATACTCGGCAAGGATTTTTTTAATATCATCATCCGTGAAATTATGATGATCTCTGAATTTTAAATGTTTTACCCTTTTTGAGAATTTTGCCAGATGTTCCAGAAGCGGTTTAGGGTTCGCAATTCCGGTGATCAGCAAAATATCATAATAATTCAGGTTGTTATCCGGAAGCATTTTGTCTTTTCCGTAGACATTTTCGTCATAACCGATGGATGAAAAAAATACTTTCTGTCCGTAAGAAGGTCGTATTCTTGAAATATAATACCTTTTTGTTTCCTCTGTCAGTTCATCAGGACATTTGCTGACCATGATGATGTCAGCCCTTTTATATCCGGCTCTTGATTCTCTCAGATCCCCCGCAGGAAGAAGATAATCCTTGAAAAAAGGATCACTGAAATCGGTCATCAGAATATTGAATCCGGCTTTGATGGCTCTGTGCTGCATGGCATCATCCAGTACAAGAACTTCAAGGTCCATATCATCGATCACCTTTTTGGCACCGGGAACACGTTCTTCGGAAACAGCAATGACAAAACGGTTTTTAAAACGCTCAAAAAGCTGCATCGCTTCATCACCCACCATTTTGTAGTTGCTGTCGTAATTGGTTACTTCATAGCCTTTTGTAAGCCTTCCGTAACCCCGTGAAAGCACTCCGGTTCTGTAATGTTTGGACAGGAACTGAGCAAGATACATCACCATTGGTGACTTTCCGCTTCCGCCCACAGAAAGATTCCCGACATTGATTATCGGTGTTTTGAATTTCGTCGACTTAAAAACTCCCAGATCATACATTGTGTTCCGGATACCCGTTACCAAATGATAACCAAGGGAAAAAGGATAAAGGTACCATCTTTTCATACGATTGCAAAAATAGGAATTTTCATAAGCATTGATGTAATATTCTCGAAGACTTTTCAACAAATATTTCGTTAAATTAAAGTATTTTTGTGGAGTTATTACAATACATTGAGATACTTTATTGAATTTTCTTACAACGGAAAGAATTATTTCGGCTACCAGATACAGCCGGATGCTATTTCTGTACAGGAAGAACTGGAAAAAGCGCTGTCTACCATTTTGCGCGAAGAGATTAAAACAACAGGAGCAGGAAGAACCGATACAGGCGTTCATGCCAAAAAAATATTTGCCCATTTTGATACGGAAAAAGAGTTGGATGATCAGCTTACAAGAAGGCTGAACAGTTTTCTTCCGCCCGATATTTCCATTAAAAGAATTTTTCCGGTAAAAGACGATTTTCATGCCCGTTTTGATGCGACGTACAGAACCTACGAATATTATATTTCCCTGGAAAAAAATCCCTTCACTCAGGAATCTGCATGGCAGCACTGGAAAAGATCACTGGATATTAATGCCATGAATGAAGCCTGTAAAATTCTTTTTGAATATGAAGATTTCACCAGTTTTGCCAAATTAAAAACCGACAACAAAACCAATATCTGTAAAATCTACAAAGCAGTATGGGAGCAGAACGGTTCAGAGCTGAAGTTCACGGTTTCTGCCAATCGTTTTTTAAGAAATATGGTTCGCGCGATTGTCGGAACGATGGTAGAAATAGGAACCGGAAAACTGAAGCCTGAAGATCTCCGTAAAGTGATTGAAGACAAAAACCGTAACGCTGCGGGAACTTCAGCTCCGGGACACGGGCTGTATCTTGTAGACGTGGGATATGAATTTTAAATAAAAACTTAAAAAACAAAATAATAATCATGTTATCAATTTTTATTCTTATCGGCGCTTACCGGTATTATGCACAATTAGCAGAAAGGTTTGGAAAAACAAAGTGGCAGTATGGTGTTCTGGCTATCGGTATTTATCTGGGGACCCAGCTTTTGTTAGGCTTCGGTTATGGTATGTATATGGGATTAACAGATCCTGAATCCGCAGAAAATGTCAATTATACAGGATTTTCAGCAGTGAATATCGTTGGCTGGTTAATCTCTATTGTTGCGGTTTGGGGAGTTTATAAATTCCTTGAAAATAAATTTATAAAAGAAAGACCGGCAAAGACCATCGAAATCGAGGAGATTGGGAAGACTATTGATCAGTAAGATTTCTTTTTTTAGTATCGGAAATTAAGATTATTTTTAAATACTGTAAGAAATACTAAAAAAATAGCCATGACTGAAATTGATAAATTAGCCTTCGCATTATATCATTTTGCGGGACTTTCAGAAGAAGATTTCAGACTGTCTGAAAATTTTTGGTTTCCAAAAGAATATAAAAAAGGAGAATTTTATAATCTTCAGGGAAACGTCTGTTCTTATTTAGGATTTATTGTCGATGGAGTTTTTCGTTCTTATGTCATCAATGGAGATACGGGTGAAGAAAAGAATGTTTTTCTTTATTCGGCCAATGGTTTTGTAGTTTCTTTTAAAAGTTTTCTCAATCAGATCCCATGTGATTATTTTACACAGGCCCTTACGAATGCATCTATTATTTTTATCCGGCATGCAGATCTTATTTCTCTTTACCAGCAGTCGCATCAATGGGAAAAATTTGGGAGACTTCTGGCACAGGCAGCATTTAACGTTACCATGACAAGGGTAGAAGGATTTTTATTAAAGTCTCCGGAAGAACGTTATCTGGATCTGATGAAAGAGCATCCGGATATTTTCAGTAATGTTCCGCTGTATCATATTTCTTCTTATCTAGGGATTCAGGGGCCTTCTCTGAGCAGGATAAGAAAAAAAATTTCAGGCAAATAGTACGATTTTAACCTGGGTTAAAGTTTTCGTCATTTTATCTGCAGAAATTTGTTTCATCAATTTAACAAAACAAAAAAGTGAAAATTATGAAAACAAAAACGATCGTATTCATTCATGGGTTATTTGTGAATAATACAAGCTGGAAAGAATGGAAAACTTATTTTGAAGCGCAGGGATATACTGTACATACACCCTCAAATCCGGGACATGGAGGGGATCCCGTATACTTAAAAAATAATATTCCCGGAGAATTAAGACATGTCGGTTTTGACGATACCGTGGACAATCTTGTGAAACTGATTGACAGTCTTCCCGAAAAGCCTATTGTTATCGGACATTCTTTTGGAGGACTTATGGTTCAGAAGCTGATTGACATGGGAAAAGCAGTAGCTGGTATAAGTATTGACGGTGCTCCTCCGAAAAATATCATGGCTCCTTTTTCTACCATTAAAATTGTTTGGCCTGTAGTGAATTTCTTCAAAGGAAACAGTCCATATATGGGAAAAAAAGAATGGTATCACAAAGCTTTTTTCAATAATTATTCAAAGAAAGAAAGTGACAGGCTTTACGAGACAGTAGCAGTTCCTGAAAGCAGAAAATTGGCAAAAGATCCTTTGTTTAAAGCTTCTGCAAAATTAGATTTAAAGAAACCCCATCAACCGCTGCTGTTCATTGCAGGCTCTAATGATCATATTTTCCCGGCAGCATTTTCAAAGAAAATAGCAGGGGCTTACAAAGATCCGGGAAGCATTGTAGATTTTAAAGAGTTTGCAGGGAGAAGTCATTTCATCTGTGGAGAGAAAAATTGGGAAGAAGTAGCAGAATATGTTTTAGGCTGGATACAAAAGAATACTTAATCTATTCATATTGTAAATGGTAAGTATCTGATATTTTCTATGACGATTTGCAAAAGTTGTAAAGGCAGTCCGGTTATAATGTCTTATTTTTGCATAGAATTTTATTTTAATTCTTTCTTTCGATTCGTACAATGAAAAAACAAGATACCTGGGGAATTATAAAGAGGCTGTTCTTTATCGGAATGAAATTTCGTTCTTGGTTCATCCTTACCCTTATCATTTCCATATTCCTTTCCATCGTTTCCACCTACAGGCCTTATCTTACCATGCAGGTGGTGGATAATGACATTACAAAGCTGCATGATAAAGCTTTGATGATGAAACACATCTACATCCTTGTGGGATTGGTGTTTGCTGAAACGATATTAAACTTTTTCCTGGTTTATTTTTCAAATTTTATCTCACAGAATGTGATCAGGGATATCAGAGAGCGATTATATGCTAAACTGATCTATTTCAAAACTTCATTTTTTGATAAAACACCCATCGGACAGCTGGTAACGCGGGCTGTAGGAGATGTGGAAACCATTGCGACCGTATATACAGATGGTTTCCTGATGGTATTTGGAGATATCCTGAGAATTCTGTTTGTATTGGTGATGATGTTCAGTACCAATGTTCACCTCAGTTATATTACACTGGCCATCTTACCTTTGATGGTAGTCATTACAAGATTCTTCCAGAAAAGGCTGAAAAAAGCTTTCGGGGATGAGAGAAACTGGACAGCCAATCAAAACTCTTTTGTTCAGGAAAGACTGGCAGGAATGTCTATTATTCAGGTATTCAACAGACAGGAATCTGAGTTTAAGAAATTTGATGATATCAATATTACCCTGAAAGGAGCATTGCTGAGAACCGTATTTATTTTCTCACTGTTCTTCCCTGTGGTGGAACTTATTTCTTCATTATTCATAGGATTTATTCTTTTCTATGGAGGATATATTACCATCAGTGCCGGAGTCGTGATTGCATTTATCCAGTATATTTCAATGCTGATCCGTCCTTTGAGACAGATTGCTGACCGTTTTAACAATATCCAGCGAGGAATTGTAGGAGCAGAAAGAGTGCTGGGATTAATGGATGAAGAAAACTCGATGCCGAATAACGGAACCGTGAAGAAAGATCATTTTGCAGGAAAAATTGAATTCCGGAAAGTACACTTTGCTTATGATGAAAAGCAGGAAGTACTGAAAGGAATTGACTTTAAAGTAAATCCGGGAGAAACGGTAGCCATCGTTGGGGCAACAGGTGCCGGAAAGTCTACCATTATCAGTCTGATTACAAGACTCTATGATATCAATTCCGGAAATATCCTCATTGATGATGTGGATTTAAAAGATTACGAGCTTTATAATCTTAGAAGTCATATCGGCGTGGTGCTGCAGGATGTATTCCTTTTCCACGGAAGTATTTTTGAAAACCTTGCCTTCGGGGATGATAGTATCACACTGGAAAAAATAAAAGCGGGAGCGAGAGAAATTGAGGTAGATCAGTTTATTGAACAGCTTCCTGGCGGATACGATTATGTAGTGAGTGAGAGAGGTTCTTCAATTTCTTTAGGTCAGAGACAGTTACTGTCTTTCCTGAGAGCTTATTTATCAGATCCGAAAATTTTAATTCTGGATGAAGCTACCTCTTCCATTGATCATGAAAGTGAAAAGCTGATTCAGAGAGCTACAGAGAAAATTACGAAAAACAGGACCTCCATTATTATTGCCCACAGACTTTCCACCATTGAGAAAGCAGACAAGATTATTGTGATGGAGCATGGTAAAATCGTAGAAGAAGGAAAGCATCTTGAACTTCTGGATAAGAACGGATATTATGCCACGCTTTACAAAGCTCAGCTTCGACATGAAGTGGAAATGGAAGAAAAAAAAGAATCATAATCGGGAAGAAATTTTCTTTTGAATGAGATAAACAAAAAAGAGAGTCAGCAATGACTCTCTTTTTTATTTTATAATTTGTCTCGTCCTGAAATAGCGATACACAAAAAAGAATCGTTATGGCAGAAACATTAACATCCACGTACATTAAACGTACACAGAAGGATTACAGTTTAAGTTTAAAACTTCAAA